>JABFRZ010000335.1 GCA_013140785.1 Planctomycetota bacterium
GGACCCAGCCGCATGCGCCGCGCCTCCGCGCGCTCGGCGAGCGGCCGTGCCGCGCGCTCGGCGTCGCCCAGCTTCTCCAGTGCGTCGATGAGGCGCGTGCGGTCCATGTCGAGGCGGGGCTCGGTCGGGTCAGCGTCCGGCGCTCGGATCGCGATGGCCTCCTCGAAGCTGTCCGCCGCCTCGGCGTGGCGTTGCTTCCTGGTCAGGAGGATGCCGAGGTTCGCGAGGTTGGAGGCCAGCACGCCGCTTCCCGGTGCCAGCTCGCGCAGGAGGGCGATCGCTTCGAGCATGTCGGCCTCGGCCTCGTCGACCCGGCCCAGCGCGATCTTCGCGGTCGCGCGGAGTCCGAGCACGTTGGCGACGGACTGGTTCGGCGTGTCGCCCCACAGTCGATAAGACATCTCGAGCGCGCGTTCGAAGTACGCGAGCGCCTCGTCCGGGCGGGCCAGCTGGCCGCACATCGCGCCCAGTGCTTCCAGTGCTTCGGTGAGCGCGATGTGATCCCGCCCGATGATGCGTGTCAGGGCCGCGAGGTTCGCCGTCTGGATCTCGAGCGCCTCGCGCGTCTTCTCCGGCTCGCGCGTCCAGAACAGAGTGGCGGCGAGGACCTTGCGCGCATCGAGGGCGTGGATCGACTCGGACTCTCCGAGCTCTTCCCAGATCGCAATGGCCTCCCGCACGTGGGCCTCGGCCGGAGCGATCCGACCGATCTGCACCTCGGCCGTGGCGACCTGGGTCGAGCTCAAGGCGAGGCTGCGCATGTCGCCCACCGCTCGCGCCCGAGCCACGGCATCCGCGCCGCGCGCGAGCGCCTCTTCCCAGCGGTTCGAGGCCGTCAGGGCCTGGACCAGCGAGCGGCGCGCGGCGAAGTCCGCGTCCCGTGGTGCGTCCTCGAGCGCGGCAAAACGCGCCAGCGCGTCCTCGCCGGCGGCGAGCGAGCGCTCGAAGTCGATGAGCTGGCAGTAGGCGTTCGCGAGGGCGGAGGCGAGCTGCGCCCGCGCGAGCGTGGGCTCCTCCTCGAACTCGTCGAAGAGCGCGGCCGCGCGCTGGAGCAGCGCGAGGCCTTCGGCGTGCAGTCCGAGATCCGAGTAGGTCACCCCGACGCGTTGCAGCACGCGCGCCCGCGCCAGCGGTCGATCGGGGAAGGCCTCGTCGACGCCGGCGACGGTGCGCTCGAGGACCTCCACGACCCGCACGTCGGCTCCGTCGGTATAGGGCGTCGGAGCGGCGAACAGGCCGTCGAAGTACTCCTGGGTCTCGAGCAAGAAGGCCGCGCTGTCTTCGGCGCGCTCGCGGGCTGCATTGGCCTCGTCGCGCGCCTCCTGCTCGTGTGCCAGCGCGGCGACCGCGGCCGCACGCGCCTCCTCTTCGAGGACGAGTGCTTCCTGCGCCCGCGATGCGGAGGCCGTTGCACGTTGTTCCGCGTCCTTCTCCTCGAAGTACAGCTTCAGACTGAGCGCCAGCCCCGCGACGAGCGCAACGAAGGTCGTCGCCACGCCGCCCACGAGCACCCGGTTGCGGCGCACGAACTTGCGTAGCTGGTAGGTCGTGCTGGGCGCACGCGCAACGACGGGCTCGTGGTTGAGGTAGTGGCGCAAGTCGCTAGCGAGCTCGCGCGCGGATGCGTAGCGGCGCGCCTTGTCCTTCTCGAGCGCCTTGGCGACGATCGTCTCGATGTCGCCGCGCAGGCGAGCATCGAGCGTGCCCAGGCGCGGCGGCTCGTCCTCGACGACGGCCCGCACGGCCTCGGGGATCGCGGACGAGTGCACTTCGAGGGGCAGCCGTCCGGCGACGAGCTCGTAGGTGAGGACGCCGAGCGCGTACACGTCCGAGCGGATGTCGATGCGTGCCGGATCGCCGCCGATCTGCTCGGGACTCATGTAGGGCAGCGTCCCCAGCAGGTCGCCGGCGCGCGTCTCGATCGTCGTGCGCCTCAGGTCCTCGTCGGTCACGCGCGCGATGCCGAAGTCGAGGATGCGCGCCGTGCCCTGCGCATCCACCAAGATATTGGCCGGCTTCAGGTCGCGATGGATGACGCCCTTCTGGTGCGCGTGATGGATCGCATCGCACACCGTGGCGATCAGCTCGAGCCGCGCGCCGAGGTCGAGCCGCGCGTGCTCGGCATAGACGATGATCGGCTCGCCGCGCACGAGCTCCATGGCGAAGTACGGCTGCGTCCCGTGGGCGGTCTCCGCCGTGCCCGCCTCGAAGATGCGCGCGATGCCCGGGTGGTCGAGCCAGCCGAGGACCTGGGCTTCGACCTCGAAACGACGCAGCAAGCGCGGATCGAGCGCGCCCGCCCGCAAGACCTTCAGCGCGACGCGTCGGGTCGGGTTCTTCTGCTCGGCCTCGTAGACGATGCCCATGCCGCCGACTCCGATGCGGCGCACGATGCGATAGGGGCCGATCGTCTGGAGGTCGGCCTGCTCGGCGGCCGTGGCGATCTCGAGCGCCGCCGATTGGATGCCCTCCAGCGCGGGGTTCGTCCGGTCGTGCTCGAGCAGAGCCAGGACCTCGTCGCAGAGGGCCGTCTCCTCGCCGCAGGCTCGCTCGAGGTAGGCGCGTCGCGCGCCGGGCTCGAGCCGGCTCGCCGCGGCGAACAGCTCGGAGAGCCGCTCGTGGTCGGCGCTCACGCGCGCCCGTCTCCGTCCCCGAGCTCACGCCCCAGCCAGGCGCGCGCGAAACGCCAGCCGTCCTCGACCGTCGTGACCGACAGCTCGAGGAAGTCGGCCACTTCGCGGTGCGACAACCCGCCGAAGACATGGAGCTCGACGATCTTGGCCTGACGTTCGTTTCGTTCTGCGAGCTTGCCGAGCGCTTCCTCGAGCGCCAGCACGTCGATCGCCCGGTCGTCCCCCATCAAGACGGAGCTGCACAGGGTGACGCGCTCGGCGCCGCTTCCGCGCTTCTCCGCGTGACGCCGGCGCGCGTGGTCGATCAGGATGCGCCGCATGGCCTGGGCGGCGACGGCGCGCAGGTGTCCGGCGCTCTTCCACGGCGCGCGCGTCTCTGCTACGAGCCGCATGTAGGCCTCGTGGACCAACGCGGTCGGCTGCAGGGTGTGGTTGGGGCGCTCGCGCCCCAGGTACGCGCCCGCGAGGCGGCGCAGCTCGTCGTAGACCTCCGCCAGCGCTTCATCCGCATCGACCTCTTCATCCTCGTCCATCGCCGCCCGCAACATACCACCGCCTCTGCAGGCGGACGCGGCAGACTCGGACGACCCCGCGCAGAGGGGCGCCGCCACCCCCGGAGAATTCGTGAGAAAGGGAATGGCTCGTCGTCGTGCGGCCGCGACCGTCGCGGACCGGTTGCATGGCACGCAGCCGCCCCGTCCGCCCGAGTGGAACCCCCGGCGCTCGAATCGGGCCGAATCCCGGGTTTCTCCGGGAGGTTCGTGGAGGTTCTGCGCGGGACCAAGTGGAGCCGGTGATGGTCACCAGCCCACGCGCCCGAGGGCGCCAGGAAACCCGATGAGCCAGCTATCCGACCTCAAGTCCTTCCTCCTTCCGGCTCTCTCCGCCCTTCCCCTGCTCGTCACGGCCTGCGGCGGCGGTGGCGGGGGAGGTTCCTCCACCACCCTCGGGGCCTTCGGCGTCGCGGGCGAGGTCGTCGCGCTCGATCCCGGCGACATGCGCGCGACGGTCGCGGCCCGGGGAGCCCTCGGTCACTCGGTCCACGGCTTTGCGCGGGACGCGAGCCGCGACCTGCTCTACACGATCGATGCTGAGCGCAACGCGCTGCTCCGCATCGATTCCCGCGGGCGCGTCGAGCAGGTCGGGATCCTGCGGATCGTGCCCGGCCCGATGGTGCACGACCGGCTGAGCGGCATGCTGATCGGCGTCAAGGACAACGGCCTCTTCGACCCCAGCGAGCTGATCCGCATCGACCCCGCGACGGCCGAGGCCGTGGTCGTCGCGAGCACCTCGCGCGTCCGCAACTTGGCGCTGGACAGCAGCATGAACCGCCTGTTGGCCGTCGCCACGACATCGAGCGGGTCCGCGTCGAACCACCTGATCTCCATCGACCCCGCCACCGGCGCGACGCAGCCCCTTTTCGATCACCTCAGCTTCCCCACGCTGACCGGCATGACCTTCGACCCGTTCACGCGCCTCCTGTACGGCGTGGACAACGGCGCTCACGCGAGCCTGTTGAGCTTCGACCTCGGCTCGCAGCTGATCCAGGACGCCGTCTTCTTCGATCGCCCGCTGGCGGAGGTCGCCCTGGACGACGACACCGGTCGCTTCTACAGCCTGAGCACCGGTGGCGAGGTGCTGGCGCTGACGACCGAGACGCAGGCGGGCGAGGCCGAGGTCCTGGTGACCCTGGAGCGCGAGCTCACCGGCGTGACCTTCGATCCGGCGGACGGCCGCTTCTTCGCCATCGACGCGCGCAACCACGAGCTGGTCAAGGTGGATGCGCGCTCGGGCAGCGTGGCGCCCATCGCTTATTTCTCCCCACGCTCGGCCGGGCAGGTGCGCGATCTGCGCTCCATGGCCTACGACCCGGGGCGGAACACCCTCTTCAGCATCGAGCGCAGCGAGGGCGAGTTCCTGTCGATCGACCCGCGCACGGCGCAGTGCAGCGAGATCGGGTTGACCGCCAGCATCGACATGATCCTGGCCATCGACCAGCAGAGCGGCCGGATCTTCGGCTTCGATCAAGCCGTCGATGTCGTGGTCGAGATCGATCCCGAGGCACCCGCCAAGCACATCTTGGACAACAACACCGGCCTGACGAAGGTCACGGATCTGGTGTACGAGCCGAGCACGCAGCGGCTGGTCGCCCTGCACGAGACGCCCGGGCGGGACGGCGTGCCGATGATCTCCTCGATCCAGCTGGTCGGGCCCTTCACGAATCCGGCCGGCGAGCTGGGCGTGCCCTTCGGACTGACGGGCTTCGATCGGGATTCCCGGACCGGCCTCTACTACGGCTTCGGCCCTGGCCACCCCCGCTACGAATTCGAGCTCGACCTCGTCTCCGGCTCGACCCTCGACTCGAGCGCTCGCAGCCTCGACGGCGCCTGGTCGAGGAGATTCCGTGCCGCCCTCTCGGTCCCGAGTCGCGGAGTCGTCTATGCCATCGACCAGGAGGTCCTGTACGCCTGGAACGCCGGCACCCGCAGCATGCGCCGGCTGGGCCCCCTGCCGTCGGGCTTCACGGTCACAGACCTGATCTTCGACTCGGGGACCGGCGACCTTGGCCTGCGCCATGGCGGTGCCATCATCTGGGTCAATCCGACGATCCCGTTCTCGCCCAAGGGCGCGAACGCGCCCATCTCAGGACGCAGCGACCTGCGTCTCACCGGCGACCCGAGCAACGGGCGTCTTTTCGGCGTAGTCGACGGCGCCTTGCACCTCCTCACCCTGGGATCGACGGCGACCACGCTCGTGACCCAAACGCCGCGGCCAGGCTTCACGGCCGAGTCCATCGTCTACTCCCCCGCGCATGGCGCCGTCTTCGCCATGGGCAGCGTCTCCAGCGATTCGACCCGCCCGGTCGTGCGCTTCGACGTACTGACCGGCGACTGGGCCGACGTGGGCAGCGTGGACGGCGCGCTCCAGGCGCTGTTCCTGAACTGAGGGCGAGGAAGTCGCTCGCAACGGGCCGCGCCGAACCTCGAGACCGACTCATCCACGGCTAGGATCACGTCGGTCTCGACACTCTCTGGCATCGTCCGCGTGCAGCTGCCTCTTGCTCGTCGTGCAGCTGGATGCGGTGCTGAGCGCGCCCATGTCCCTGCCGCTACGAGCGCTCCGGCTGTGGCGGTAGTGTAGCGCTGTAGATCGCCGAGGGGGAGCGAGGATGCGCGTCGCGTCGGGGCCCGGATGCTTTCCAGGGGAAGCCATGGAGAGCGATGTGGACGTGCTCGTCCAGTTCGATCCGGGCCGGCTACCGGGGTGGGAGTCCTTCGCGTGCAGCGCGACGACGACGATCATCGGACGAGGCCACGCGCCCCGAGCTTGGCACTTGTCGATCCAATGGCGCGGGGACAGCTGCGACGCCCACGGGTGGTGGCCCACGTTTCCCGCGCACTTCCGCACTTGTGGGTCCTTCGCATTGACGGCCTGAGCACACGCCGTCGCACTCCCAGCTCGAATCGTCCATGACCCTCTCGGCCAAGCAAGCCCTCATCGGAACCCTGGGCTTCCTGTTCCTGCTCTCGCTGGTTTTCGTGCAGTACTAGGAGGTGACGCGCAAGCGCGCCGAGGCGGGCATCGGGAAAGCGCACGTCGTCGTGCCCGCCAGCTCAATGGCCTGCGCGCAGTGTCATGGCAACTCGACGCCGGCCATCATCGACCACTGGAAGGGCAGCCCCACGCGCTCACCGGGGTCGGCTGCGTCGAATGCCACCAGGCCCGTGAAGGCGAGGCCGACGCCTTCGTGCACTACGGCGTGACGATCGCGACCATCGTGACGCCGCTCGACTGCGCGCGCTGCCACCCGCAGGTCTTCGAGGAGTTCGAGCGCAGCCACCACGCCAAGGGCGGCAACATCCTGGCCTCGCTCGACAACATCTTGGCCGAGACCGTGGAGGGCTTCCGCGGGACGTTCAATCCGCACTCGCCCACTCCAGGCCGTCCCGACCTCGCGCGCGAGCCCGTCGATGGCATGGCCTCGTCCTTCGTCGGCTGCCAGCAGTGTCACGGCAGAAAGGTCGCCCTGCTCACCGAAGACGGCGGACGCATCACGGTCGATGATCTGAAGCCCGACGCGACCGGCATGCCCACCAACAAGGAAGTGCTGGCGAACGTCTCGCGCGGCGACGGAGACTGGCCCGAGTTCCATCCCGCGACCTGGCCGAACACGGGCATCGGGCGCCTCAACCTGGACGGCTCGCGCGGCTCGTGCTCGGCTTGCCACAGCCGGCACGACTTCTCGCCGCGCCGCGCGCGTCAGCCCGAGAACTGCGGCAAGTGCCACCTGGGGCCTGACCACCCGCAGAAGGAGATCTACGAGGAATCGAAGCACGGCGTCGCCTACCGCGACCTGCGCGAGGAGATGAACCTCGACGCGAAGGACTGGGTGCTGGGCGTCGATCATTCCCAGGCCCCGACCTGCGCCACCTGCCACATGTCGGGTCACTCGCGTAACGGTGGCAAGGTCACGCACGATCCGGGCGAGCGCATCTCCTGGACCAACCGCCCACCCATCAGCCTGGCGATGGACACCGACCAGGATCACAAGGTGGTCAAGAGCGAGGATCCCGGCGAGCGCGCCGCCCAGGTGACCGACACCTGGCAGAAGAAGCGCCAGCGCATGCAGGACGTCTGCTCCCACTGCCACACGGGCGGCTACGTCGATGCCTTCTACGAGCAGTACGACGACTTCGTGGTGCTCTACAACGAGAAGTTCGCCAAGCCCGGCAAGGCGATCGTGGACGCCTTGCTCGCGAACGGCCTCCTCACCCGGACGGAGTTCGACGAGGAGATCGAGTGGACCTGGTCCTACCTCTGGCACCACGAGGGTCGCCGTGCACGCCACGGCGCCTCGATGATGGCGCCCGACTATGCTCACTGGCACGGCATGTTCGAGGTGGCCGAGCGCTTCTACATGAGCTCGTCCCACAGGCCCGCGAGCTCTGCGCCCACGCGGTCGAGGACGGCCGGGCCGATGCGGCCGCGGCCGTCACGAAGGTCCTCGACGACATCCTCGCGCGCCCCGAACACCAGTGGTCGGCGAGCGCGGGGAAGAAGAAGTAGGAGTGGCGGGGGCGAGCGGCGCCTGCTCGCAGCCCGTGGTGAAAGTCGCTACTGCGGCTTCGCGTGCGTTCGCGCCGCGGCGTCGAGCAC
>JABFRZ010000400.1 GCA_013140785.1 Planctomycetota bacterium
CTCGAGACCGACTGGCAGCTCTATCAGCAGTTCGGCTCGAGCGTGCTGCTCACCAACTACGTCACCGGGCTCATCGCCGCCGTCAGCGAGCAGTACTTCACCGACGTGCAGGCCGTGCTCTCGATCGCGTACCTCGGAATCCATACGACCTCGAACGATGGGTGGGATTCGCAGGATGTCGTGGGCAACGACGCCGGCGACCTCTTGGACGAGTTCCGCGCTACGTGGGGCTCGACCTGGCCGGCCCAAGCCAACCTCGCCCACTTCCTGTCGGGCGCCGATCTCGGCGGCGGGGTCGCCTACGTGGACGCCCTGTGCAACCAGAGCTTCGGCTTCGGCGTCAGCGGCAACCTGTCGGGCAACATCAACTGGGCCACGTGGACCGGCGCCTCTGGGAACTTGACCTGGGACTTCGTGGTCGTGGCCCACGAGCTCGGCCACAACTTCGGCTCGCAGCACACGCACTCGTACTGTCCGCCGCTCGACCAGTGCTACACCAACTGCAACGGCGCGACGGCCTGCACGCGCGGCACGATCATGAGCTACTGCCACACCTGCGCGGGCATGAGCAACCTCGATCTCTACTTCCACCCGGTGACGGCCAACATCATGCGCCAGCGCGTCAACGCGAGCTGCCTCGACGACGCGCTCCTGAGTGGCGGCAACTTCGTTCAGTACCGCGTGCGCTTCAACCCGCTCACCACGACCGGCGCGAAGAGCTCCACGCTCCAGTTCACCCACGACGCGACCAACGCCACGCAGCCCTTCCGCGTGCGGCTGTCGGGCACGGCGAACTGAAGCTGTCGGCGCGCCGAGAGGCGTGCCCTCGGGCCCGAGCTCACTTGCGCTCGCGCAGCCTGACCACCTCGTCGTAGAGCTCGCCGATCTCCTTCTTGGCCTCGTCGATGCGCTTGCCCGAGCCGCTGAGCACCCGACCGCCACCTGTTCCGATGGCTCCGCCTCCGATCACGGCCAGGATCAGATCGATCAGCTCCTCCTTCGTCGAGCCTTCGTTCTGCGCAAT
This sequence comes from Planctomycetota bacterium, assembly GCA_013140785.1. Classification (GTDB taxonomy): domain Bacteria; phylum Planctomycetota; class UBA1135; order UBA1135; genus JABFRZ01. Next base: position 1,025 of record JABFRZ010000400.1, read on the forward strand.
CAGCTGCTCGATGCGCTCGGGCGAGAGTCCGGTGTGAGTGAGCTCGGAACGCAGGGTCTCGACGAGTTGGTCGCGGCTTCCCGCCGCGAGGAGCTTCTCGACCTGGTCTGGGGTCAGGCTCCGGATCGCTCCCAGAGTCTCGGTGTCGAGCTTGGCCACGATCTCCTCCACCTTGCCGAGCCTACCGGTGACGACCTCCGTGCTCTTGGCCACTCGTTCGACCTCGTCGGAAGCCCCCCTAGCAGTCCCCTTGGCCTCTTCCGCGGCTTTTCCCGCAGTCTTGTCCGTTTCCACGAACCGCGCGATGAGCGCGGCGCCGAGCCCACCGCCCCCGCCGCCAATGGCCGCGATGGCCTCAGCCAGAGCTCTCTCGATTGCCTTGATGCGATTGATCTGTTCCTCCCTCAGCTTGTCCTCGCGCTCGGTCGCTGCCTGACCAGCCGCCGCCAAGGCCGCGGGGTCCTCCTCCAGGATCGCCTTGTGCTCCTCGGACCCCGTCTTGCGCGCGTCCGCGACCGCGTCGGTGATCGTCAGTGCTTCCTTCTTCGCGTCGAGCGGTGTCGTCCACCTCACGCCTTCGATTGCCTGCGGCAGCGTATTGCATGCGCTCGTCGCGAGCGTGAACGCGAAGACGATTGTCCAACGAATGGTCGAGCTAGCCAGGTCGCGCATCGGTCTCTCCCTCGGTGCCGGTGATGAACGGTCCCCAGGTGGAACGCCGAGCGTCCGCTCACTCCGCCAGCCGAGCTGAAAAAACCGCGGCGCGTCCGGGCACGCGCTCGCGCGCCGGCCCTCAGCTCTGCAGGAACTCGATCGCGCCCTGCGGCAGCAGGTAGACGATCAGCATCGCCCCGCCCGCGACCGTGGGCACATGCTGCGACTCGGGCGGGAACACGACCCAGCCGGGCGCCTGGCCGTCGAAGGTCGGCTGGCCCTCGAGCGCAACGCAATAGTTCACCTCGCCGTTCGGGTGGCGGTGCAGCGGGCCGGGTCCGGTCATGTGCACGACGTCGATCGAGAAGCCGAGCGTCGCCTCAGTGGCCTTCGCGACGCGCCCGAACTTGACCGGCAGGGCGCCGCGCTCGGCGATCTTGCCGGCTTCGAGCAGGGCCCGCAGATTCGCGTTCAGCTCGAGCGCGGCCGGCCCGGCCGGATCGAAACGCCGCGCGAGCTCGGCACGCGCGGCGGGCGGAGCGGAAAGGTCCAAGGCCTGGGCGGCGCGCAGGAGCGGCAAAAAGGTCTCCAACATCGACGCCAAGATAGCCGATCGAACCCCTCGCCCGGACGATCGCCCGCCACACCTTGTCGAGAGCGCGGTCCGTGCTCTATCGTCCATTCGGTTGGAAGCAGAGGCCTCGGGGGAATCGCGATGAACGCAACGAATTGGAAGCTCGCCGGGCTGGCACTTCTGCTGCTCGGCACGGCAACGTGGACCACCGCCGCCGGCGGCGACGACGAGGGCGCGCGCTACACCTTCCGTCGCGCGCCGGTGAACTCGATGGGCGTGCGCGGCATGGCCGAGCTGCGCGGCAAGCCGGTCCTGATCGACTTCTGGGGCACGCGTTGACCCAACTGCGTCGGGGGGTCCGTGCCGGCCTCCATCAAGCTGCAGCAACAGTACGGCGACGCCCTGCAGGTGCTCTTCGTCGAGTCCCAGGGCGCCGACGCGGACAAGTTCGAGGCCTTCGCCTGGCGCCAGAAGTGGATGGGCACGCAGGCGATGTGGACCGACGAGCGGCCGCTCGAGATCAGCGGCAGCGGCCTGCCGGCGTTCGCCCTGCTCGACATCGAGGGCAAGATCCTGCTGCAGGGCAATCCGCTCGAGCAGAAGAAGAAGATCGAGGAAGCGATCGCGGAGCAGGTCAAGAAGGCGAGCAGCGCTCCCGCCGGAACGCCGGCCGTCCTCGCGAAGAGCTGGGCGAGGTTCACCAAGGGCGACGTCGCGGCCGCGCTGGCCGAGTGCGACAAGCTCGGGACCGACGTGATCCTCGCCGAGCCGGCCAAGGCCCTACGCGCCGAGATGGTGGCGCGCACGGAGGCGAAGATCACGCGCGGCCAGTGGCTGATCGAGAGCGGCTACGCGGCCGAGGCCAGCACGCTCTTCGCGAGCCTCGCCAAGTCCGTCGCGGGCACGCCCGAGCTGGAGGGCAAGGTCGGCCGCGAACTCGCGCGCTTGAAGGCGCCGGACAAGGCCCTGGCCGCCCAGGCCGAGGCGTCCAAGGCGCTGGCCTCGCTGCAGCAGAAGATGGTCAAGGACAAGCCCTTCGACGACGGCAACGTCAAGGCGCTCCTGAAGCTGGCCGAGAAACACGCCGGCACCAAGGCCGGCGAGCGCGCCGCGCGCCTGGCCAAGCTGGCGAAGCTCGAGCCCTGAACGACGGAGAAGCATCGGAGAAAACGCACCGCGACCGAGCCCGACTATGCCGGCGAATCGCTGCACCTGCACCGCGGCCGGCGCTACGTGTGCGAAGAGGGCGTGTGCCGCATGATTCCGCTCGGCAACACCGTGCCGGCCGACAACAAGGCCTCCGGCGCCGTGATCGTGGCCTCCGAGCGCATGAGCGACGACCCGGGCTGGGAGCTCGTGCCGCGCAACCACATGGTGCTCGTGTCGCCGCAGCGCGAGGTCACGCTGCGGGCGCTGGCGCTGGCGAGCTGAGCCGGCCGCGCCAGTTCACGGTGAGGCCTCGATTTCGACCAGCCCTGCGCGACAGCGATCCCCCGAGAACGCCGCCCAGCGCTGGCGGGCCGCAGGCTCGTGCGCTTGGATGTCCTAGTCTCGAGCAGCTGCTGGGCGAGCGCCCGCGCCTTTGATCACGCACTGATCCGAGTTGTCGTACTCGAATCTTCGCGCACTGCGCTGCACAGGGCTGGGCCAGCCGTCACGGTTTCCTGAGCTGTCGCGATGTCGTACTCGCCGCCGATATCGAAATGTATGGCTTCACGCTTGGCCCGAACCTCGGCGGTGGCGATCCATGTGTGTGCCTCGTGGGTTGGTATAGTCTTCTGCTCGAACTCGACGCACCCACGTGGGCGTCCACATCCATCTGAAACCCGAAGTCATTCATGGCACGTCTCCTTCCGCTGATGCTCACTCTTGTTGCCGTTCTCTGCTTCGCTGCCTGCGGCGGAGGGGGCACCCATGAAGTTCTGGCGAAGGAGAGCATCAGCACGCTCAGGGAATTCGGCGACAAGCTCGCGAAGGTGACTGACAAGGCGTCCGCGGAGGCGCACGTCAAGGACCTGGACAAGCTGGGCGCGAAGATCAAGGACCTCCACGACAGCATGAAGAAGCTGGGCACCCCGCTGGACAAAGGGGCGGAGGCGATGACGAAGAACCTGGAAGTCGAGGTGAACGACGTGATGGCCAAGATCAACAAGGAATTGGGCCGGATCGCCATGAATCCAGAGCTCAAGAGTGTCATCGGCCCCGTGCTCGAGCGTATGGGTAAGTGGCGATGAACGAGTCGTCTCCACCGACGCGACTGCCGTTCGAGTCGGATCGGTGTTGTCCGCCCACCGCCTGACGCGGGTCGTTCCGCTGATCATCGCCCACGCCGCGACGAACAGCGCGCCGACCAGTTAATCTCGCTTGACGCCGGCCCGCATCAGCTCTCGCACGGCCCTCTGCGCGAGCGCGTTGACTTTGGACCGGGTGCCAGCCATCGCCGTCGCCCGCGTCGCGGCGATGCCGTACCCGACGCCGATGTCGAAGTAGGCAGCCTCGCGCAACGATCGACGCTGGTCGGTGACGCTCTCGTAGTCGCCCCCGCCTACCAGGCGAAACGCCCGGCTTGCGGCATTGGTTCCTCGCCCGCGCGCGCATCAGCTCACTTGTCACGGGGTGCTGGCGCCGGCCGCGGAATGGCCTGACCTGATCGTGCCCGCCGGGGGACGCTCCATCCGCAATGAGCCGTCCCAGTCGCTGGCTGCCAAGGCCCTGCACCCGTCCCGCTCGAAGTGGGCTGACTTGTTGCAACGGGTCTTCGAGATCGATGCGCTGACGTGCACCTCAGTCGCGACTTCACCGGCCGAGCGGGATCTCGAGCACGTCCGCGATCTCCGCGAGCTCCAGCCCGTGTTCGAAGCGCAGCGCGAGGACGGCGCGGCTCTTGGCGGAGACGTGGGCGAGAAACTCGGCCAGATCGCCGTCCGGGAGCGCGACGGCCGGCGGTCACGGCCTCGATCTCCACATCGGTCTCGAAGCGATCGTGCTCGCGCAGCTCGCTCGCCAGACGCCGCGAGCCAAGCGGTGCACGATGCGGTAGCTCCAGGCGCGGAAGAGGGCGGGCTCGCGCAGCCAGCGAATCTTTGCGTAGATCGTCACGAAGACTTCCTGCAGCAAGTCCTTGGCGCTGTGCGCATCGGCGCCGAGCGCTCGCAGGAACCGGTAAAGCGGGTCCTGGACGGTGAGGAAGAGCTGGTTCATGGCTTCGCGGTCGCCCGATTGGGAGCGCAGCACCCCAGAGGGTCTCCTGCAGGGTCGGTGACATCCGCGTCTCCATGCGTGTAGAGGCAGCCTGGAGCGGCCGAGTTCGGAACCGGAGGCTTTTTTGCGGCGGCCCTCGAGGAGGGCGCGACTCCAAAAACCGAGGGCAACCGAAATGGATCAGACCCGTCGAACCTCGAGGAACAGGAGCCCGTGGTCGGAGAAGTCTGCGATCCACTTGTCCTGCTTCGCGACGGTGGGTTCCTTTGGCCAGCCCCTGACGTTGACCGAGGCCGTCCCGAAGGCCTTGAACGCGAGGTGGTCGGCCGCGACGACGTGGTCGAGATTCGAGGGCGGGATCGAGGACTGGCTCCCGTTCGACCAGGTGGCGGGTGCGTCCTTCGACAGCGAGTGCATCTTCACCCGCTTGGCTTCCTTGGCGAGCTTCTGCAGCTCGACGTCGGCTCCGATGCTCTTGTTGAACGGATAGCGCATGCCCATGGTGTTGAGGTCGCCGACGAAGAGATAGTTCGCCCGACCGGCGCCCCCGGCGGCCTTGTCCGCCTTGTCGAGCACCTTCCTGAAGTCGCAGGCGCGCACGAGCATGTCGTCGCGCAGGCCCATCCCGCGTGGATCGTTGCCGCTCGCTACGTGCAGGAAGAGCACGGTGTAGTTCTTGCCGGCGATGGTGAGGGTCAGGAGCGCTCCCGGGCGCATGTGGGTGGTGCCGCTCCTGAACTCGATCTTCTGAGTGACGAAGGACGTCAGCGTGTTGCGGACGCCAACCAGGATCTCCTGGGTCTCTGGTCCCTCCGTGATGTGGAAGGAGTAGGTCGGCATCTTGGTCGTGAGCACCGTGAACACCTCCTTGCCCTCGACCTCGTAGAGACCGAAGACGTCGGGGTCCTGCAGCTTCAGGAAGTTGACGACGCGGTCCACGCGCGTGGGGTCGTCCTTGAAGTGCTCGACGTTCCAGGAGGCGAGCGTGAATGCCTTGGTCACGAAGGGATCCTCGGTGTGGGTGGCAAGAGCCGAACCGGCCTGGGGTCCGGGATTCTCCTCTTGGAACGCCATTCCCTCGAGCCATCCGCCGAGATTCTCCCGCTCGACTTCCGCACGGGGTCGCTGGCTGCCTCCGTACACTGAGCCGCCTTCGAGTCAGTCCTTCCCCGCTCGCCCTTCCATCGAGAGTCTCCGCATGCTGCGTCCTCGCGCTCCATTGTCGTTCGTCGCGGGCCTCGTCCTCGCCGCCGTCCCGTTCGCGCAGGGCGCGGGCAGCGCGGCGCCCGTGCGCGCGTGGGAGCACGCGAGCTCGGATGTGCCGGTCGATCCGGCCATTCGCTTCGGGCACTTCGAAAACGGGATGCGCTGGGCTTGGGCGCGGAACGTCGAGCCGAAGGAGCGCAGCTACCTCCGTCTGCACGTGAACGTGGGCAGTCTGGCGGAGGAAGACGCCGAGCGCGGGCTGGCGCACTTCCTCGAGCACATGGCCTTCAACGGCTCGGAACACTTCGCGGCCGGCACGCTGGTCGAGTGGTTCCAGCGTCACGGCATGGCCTTCGGCGCGGACCTGAACGCACAGACGGGCTTCGGCGAGACGATCTACAAGCTCGACCTGCCGAGCTCGGACGAGCAGACGCTCGACGAGGGCCTGCTGGTGCTGCACGACTTCGCCTTCGGGCTGACGCTCGCGCCGGCCGAGATCGAGGCCGAGAAGGGCGTGATCGACGGCGAGGAGCGCGAGCGCGATTCCGCCGGCTACCGCGTGTTCGTGCGCCAGCTCCAGACGCTGTTCGGCAACACGCGCCTCGACGAGCGCATCCCGATCGGCGTGCGCGCGGTGCGCGCGGCCTTCGACGCCGCGCGCGTGCGCGCCTTCTATGCGCGTTGGTATCGGCCCGAGCACATGACGCTGGTCTTGGTGGGCGACCTGGGCGAGCTCGATCCCGTGCCGCTCTTCAGCAAGCACTTCGGCGCGGTGCCGCGCCCGGCCGAGCCCCTGCGCGCGGAGCCCGGCGTCGGCGCGTTGGGCGCGGTCCCGAAGCGCGCCTGCTTCCACGAGCCCGAGATCCCCGGCGTGACGCTGCTCGTGCAGCGCGTGCGTCCGTGGGTGGACGAGCCTTACGTGATCGCGGAGTGGCGCGAGGACGTTCCGCTTTCCACCGCGCGGCAGATGCTCAACCTGCGCTTCGCCGAGCAGGCGAAGCAAGCCGCGACACCGTACCTCGGCGTGCGCGCGGACTCGGCCGAGGCGCTCGACGCGCTGGACGGCAGCTGAT
>JABFRZ010000327.1 GCA_013140785.1 Planctomycetota bacterium
TTCCTGCTCACCTACACGCCCGAGCAGATCTCGCGCGCTGCTTCAGGGCGACCTCGCCGAGCGCGGCCAGCACCAGGACCAGCGTCGCGGCGCTGCGCCCCGCTCGCCTTGCGGGGCTCGCGCTCGCCTTCGGCCTGCCGCTGGCCCTGGCCGGAGCGCTCATGCTGGCCTTCAACCACGCGCTCTTCGGCGACGTCTTCGAGGACGGACTGCGCCATCAGCTCGCGAGCGGCGCCAACCCGCGCTTCATCGCCGACTACCACGCACACGGCGTCTTCAGCCTGCACTGGGTGCCGCGCAATCTCTGGCACTACTTCGCCAACCCGCTGCTGCGGCGCCTGCCGGACGGCACGCTCAGCTTCGACCCGGACGGGAACAGCCTGTTCCTCGTGACGCCGGCGCTCGTCTACATCTTCCCGGCCCTGCGCGCGCGCGCGGGCTTGGTGCGGGCCGCGTGGACCGCGTGCGCGTGCTCGATGGGCGTGCTGCTCCTCTTCTTCGGCACCGGTTGGTTCGGCTTCGGGAACCGCTACCTGCTCGACCTCCTGCCGCTCGCGATCCTCTTGGTCGCAGCCGGCATGCGCGGCCGCCTGACGACGCTCTCGGTCGTGTTGATCGCCGCGAGCGTGGCGGTCAACGCCTGGGGGCTGCACCGCTTCGTGCTCGAGGTTGGCTGATCACCAAGGGGCCGACCGAGGGTGAGTCCGGCTCCTGCTTCGTCCGCTCCCCGCGGGTAGACTCCAGACTGAGTTCCGCCTTGGATCGTCCCACCATCGTCGAGCGCTTGAAGGTCGAGCTGGCGAGCGCTCCTCCCGAGCTCCTGGCCGCCTATCTGTACGGCAGCACGGCTCGTGACGAGCACACCGATGCGAGCGACATCGATCTCGGCCTCCTCTATCGCGAGGAACCGCCCAGGACCCTCGACTCTCCGCCGCGCCGTCTCGAGGGTCGGCTCGAACTCGCTCTGCGACGCACACTGCAAGTCGTGGTGATGAACTCCGCGCCGCCCGACCTCGTGCACCGGATCCTGCGCGACGGGATCCTGTGCCTCGATCGGGACCGGAGCGCGCGCATTCGCTTCGAGGTCAAGGCCCAGAACGAGTACTTCGATCTGTTGCCCTACCTGCGGCGCTATCGCTCGGCTGGGAGCGCAGGCACGTGACCGACCCGGACCTGATCGCGAAGAAGCTGGCGCGCATCGAGACCTGCATACGAGAGCTGCGCACGCTCTCCCACCCGGAACGGATCGGCGCCGACCTTCGCGAAGAACGTTTCATCGAGCACACGCTGCAGATCGCCATCCAAGCCGCCATAGACGTGGCCGCCCACGTCGTCGCGGACGAGCGCCTCGGAGAACCCGCCACGCTGCGCGCGCACTTCGACCTCCTGGCGCGCGCGGGCTGGATCTCGCCGGCCCTGGTGGAAGCCCTGCACGACATGGCCGGCTTCCGCAACGTCCTCGTGCACGGCTACGAGGAGGTGGACCTCGCGATCGTCCGCGACGTGGTCGAGAACCACCTCGAGGACCTCCTGGCCTTCGTCGCCGCGATCCGGAAGCGAATCGGTCGGTAGGGTCAGGTACGCACCGCGCGGATGGTTGGCCATGCCGAGAGTGAGCTCGAAGATCGCAACAGCTGGCTAGAAGCTGGTGTTCCTTCCCCGAAGTAGCGCCAACAAGGCGCCGCGATGGATCGGCGCTGGCAAGGCGCGCCGACGACGCGTATGCGCTGCAATACTCGGAGGAGGCGCAACGCCGCTAGCGGCGATTCAGTGCGGCGGATTGTTGGCGATACTTCGGGGAATGGACACTAGAGCTGCACGCGCGCGCTGAGCGGCCCGGTCGCGGTCCATGTCAGCGGGACGGTCTGCTGCGCCGGCGAGCGGGGCTCGAACTCTCCCCGCTGGACCGCGTACTCGCCCGGTACGAGCTCCAGCTCGATGCGACCGTTCGCGTCCGTCACGCAGTCGTTCATCCAGCCGCCGGACGCGGGCAGCACGGCGATGGTCAGGCCGGCGAGGGCCGAGCCATTCGCATCGACGCAGGTGAGCGCGCCCCGCGCGAGCACGAAGTCGACCCTCACGCGCGACTCGCGGCCCGACTCGACGAACACCGGCGTCGCGCTGACGCCGCTCCAGAGCGCCTTCGGATCGCTGGCCGACACCGACCAGACGCCGACGAGCGCGGAGAGCGGCCCGAGACGTCCTTCTCCGTCCGTGGCGCCCACGCACCTTCTCCGCGCGCCACATCAGGGTGTGCATGGCCTTCCCCTGGAGGGGCGTGCACAGGCTGGCCGGCGGAATCCAGAGCGTGAGGCCCGAGACGCTGGACCCCTGGGGCAGGTGCACTCGTCCGCGCACGAGCCCTGCGCGCGGCAGCACGAGCTCGAGCCGGGGTTCCTCACCGACGCACTCGAAGGATGCGGAGAATGCGCGGCAGGCGCCCCGCTCGCCTGCACGAGGTAGGTGCCCGGCCGCGGCGGCACCAGCCGGAACTCGCCGTTCTCGTCCGCGATGGTGGCGCTCAGTGCCCGGCGCCAGTATTGCGGATCGAACACCTCGTTACCGGGGAATTGGATGGGGCTCATGTCCGAGTCGTCGCTCGGCGCGGAAGCGAGCAAGGTGAGCTGAGCCCGTGTCGCCGGCGCTCCATCCGGGTGCGTGACGCGGCCGGAGATCGCCGCGACCGCGGCCAGCTGGAACGCCAGCGAGCGCGTCTCCCCCGCCGCCAGGCCGACGACCTCGGCGCTCGCGCTGGCACCGTCTGCGGTGAGCACCGTGACCGTGTAGTCGCCGGGGAAGAGACCGGACGCGAGCCCGCCTGCGAGCGGCTCCTTGCCGTCGTGCACCTCGAATTGGGTCGAGCCGAAGTTCGCGCTCTGGAAGGTCAGGCGCACCGCGAAGCGTTCGATCGCGAGCCCGCCGACATCGGCGACGGCCAAGCGCAACGCCGCTGGTCCCACGAGACGCACGCGCACGTGCTCGCCGGGCACGACCCCTGTGCGACTCCACGGCACGTACCTCGGATCGTCGATCGCGACCGTGTAGAACCCCGCCGGCAGGTCGTCGAACACGAACGGCGAACGCCCGCCCGCCGTGCGCAGCGTGCCGTCCGAGGCGACGAGCCTCACGTGCGCTGGATCCGGGTCGTTCATCACGTAGAACGGTCGCGCGCTGGTCTCGACCGCGATGCGGTGCGAGAAGTCGGGCCCCGTGTACACGATGTCGGCCGTGACCGTCTGGCCCGAGACGGCGACGACGCGCGGCCCCCGCACCTCGTCCGTCATCGGCGCGTCGGCGCTGAGCCCGACGAGTCCGGGCCAGACGTCCGTCAGATGGAAGGCTCCCGTGCTCGGATCCGCGGCCGCGTAGACCCGCGTATCGTCGCGGCCATCCATCACGCCGATCCCGATCGTCTCCGCGACCACGCGCCAGCCCGGCCCGACGACGGGTCGCCCCTCTGCATCGAGGATGCGTCCGTCGATCGCGCCGCCGACGGGGAGCTCGATCGCGCCGAGATCCAGCACCGCGTCCGGGCTGAAACCGCTCCAGCGCCAGCTCACCGCGGCATGCCCCGGCGCCTTCGCGTCCAGCATGAACTGGAAGGCACGCGGCGGGTCGAAGCGCAGCGAGAAGAAGCCTTGGGCGTCGCTGGTCGCGCTCGGGTCGACCCAGTCCGCGGGCTCACCGTAGAGGAGCGTTTGCTCCTTGCTCGTGCCCCAACCGTGGAGCTTCAGCGCGACGTCCGCGGCGGAGCTGCCATCCGCGAAGAGGAAGCGCCCGTGGATGTCGGCCAGCGAGGTGTTGCTCGCACTCTCGCGGTCGGAGGAGTCCCCACCGAGCGGCTGGCGCTGGCCGAGAATCGGGAGAACCGGCGCGAGCGCGACCGGCGCGCTCACGGTAGGGCCGGGCGAGCTCGTCACGTTCGGTGCCAAGTTCGCTTCCGACGTAGCCGGCTCGCGCAGCCACAGCGCCACGCCTCCCGCGACGGCCAGCAACCCGACGGCGACCTTCGCGCCCAGCCCACCGGCGGACGTCACGACCACGACGGTGCTCGCAGGCCCCGCGAAGCGCGCCAGCGCCACCGCCCACGCGCCGCGCTCGCCCTGGCAGTGCCGATCCAGGCGCTCGCGCAGCTTCTCCAGCGCGCGGTGTTCGCGGCTGCGCACGGTGGCGGCGGTCGTGCCGCTCTCCTGCGCGATCGTCTCGGCGTCGAGGCCGCGGTAGTAGCGCGCGACGATCGTCGAGCGATACGGCTCGTCGAGCGCAAGCACCGCCTGCACGACCCCGCTCAGGAGCTCGCCGTGCTCGAGCTCCTCGTGCGCCGAGGGCAAGGCCTCGGGCCGCGCCACGAGCGCTTCGCGCGCCGCGCGCCCCCGCTCGCTTCGGCTGCGATTGACGGCCACGTTGCGCGTCACGACCCGCAGCCAGTGCCGCAGGCCGCGCTCCTCCGCCGGCGGGCGAGCGAAGTAGCGCGCCCAGGTCTCCTGGGCCACGTCCTCGGCCGCGTGCCCGTCGCGCAAGAGACGGTGCGCGAGCGCGCGGACGAACTGGCCGTGTTGCAACAGGACCTGCGGGACGAGCGGCGATTCCATGCGACCTCCACCTACTGGAACACCCCGCCCGCCCGCGCGTGGCAACGAGGGCGCACTTTTTCATCGACTTGCTGCATCATCGAGCGCGCGGCCGGCGGCATCACGCCGTGTTCGGAAGAATCGAGCGCGGTCCGAGCGCCCGGTTTCCGTGAGATTCATCGGCGTCGTGGTTTCGCGCCCGAGCGCCTGCATGATCGGGTCGTGGAAGGCTTGGCGCCGGTGCCGGACGCAGCAGTCCGTAGCTACTGGGCCCGAGGAAACGACGCGTGGAGCGATCCGCAAGCCGCTTTTCGAACCCTGGGAGTAACCTGACGCTCGTGGTCGAGCCGTTCGAGAACAGGATGCGGCGCGGCGGGGCGACAGCCCTCCGCGAAGCGGAGAGATTCTTCATGCGAGAAGACGCCGTCCATCGCTCCCTGCGCAAGCTCGCTGCCAGGCTGGAGCAGTTGGGGATCCCCTACGCGGTGGCGGGTGGGATGGCGTTGGTCGCGCACGGCTACGACAGGACCACGGTGGACGTCGATGTGCTGTTGCCGGCGGACGCGCTGCCTCGAGTGCATGCCGCACTCGACGGGCTCGGCTATCTCCCACCGTTCGCCGGCAGCAAGGATCTGCGCGATACGGAGACCGGCGTGCGCATCGATTTCCTGGTGGCAGGCCAGTTTCCGGGCGACGGCAAGCCCAAGCCCGTTGCCTTCCCGGATCCGTCGAAGGCTTCGGTCGAGATCGACGGCGTCCGGTTTCTCGCACTGGATAGGCTCATCGAGCTCAAGCTGGCGTCGGGCATGACCAACGCCGGACGGATAAGGGATCTCGCCGACGTCCAGGAGCTGATCCGGGTCCTCCGGTTGGATGCCGGCTTCGTCGATCGGCTCGACGTCTATGTCCGGTCGAAGTTCACCGAGTTGTGGAGCGCAGTTGCCCCAGCGGGGGACTCCAATCCCTCCGGTTAGATCGCCCGACAACCGTCACAACCGGAAGAGAGCGTGACTCCGGGCGCTCGTCGCTCAGCGGCCCGTGGCCGCGAGCACGGCGCGCGCGACCTCGTCGGGTGTGAGGCGGACGGGGACGACCGTCGCCGCGGACGAGTCGTTCACCTCGACCGTCTGGAGCTCGGCCGGCTCGACGTCGAACTCCGTACCGGTGCCGGCGTGGCGCACGCACCAGGCGAGCTCGTACTCGCCGGACCAGGGCACGTGGAGGCGCACGAGACCATCGGCGCCGACGACGAAGTCGGTTCCGTCGAGGTCGTTGTCGGGCTCGAAGAGGACCTCTTCCGGCTTCGTGCGGATGCCGCGCACGACCAGCGCGAGGGGCGGGGCGGGCAGCGGGATCTCGCGCGAGAGATGCAGCCCGATCGAGGGCGCGCTCGGCAGCACGAGTCGATCGCCGTCGCGCACGCCCTCGAACAGCGTCGGGCGCGCGCCGCGGCCCGCGGCCCACAGATCGAGCGTCGGACGCGGAGCGAGCAGGAAGACGCGCGCAGAGGGGCCGATCGAACTCCGCCTCGACGCTTCGCCGCCCTCCTCGCGCACCTCGAGGTGCCCGCCGAGCCAGGGCACGCCGCTCGCGAGCTCGAAGGTCAGAGTGAACGTGTGCACCGCGCTGCATAGATCGAGATCCGGGAGCTGCGTCGTCGCGCCGGCGACGAGCTCGATTCCGGTGCGCTCGAGGACCAGGTAGTCGCCGACTCGGACGACCAGGTGCGCGAGGCCTGGCTCGCACGCCGCGAATCGGAAGCGGCCTCCCTCGACCGGACTGCCGTCATGCTCCGGCGAATCGCGCGCCGGATCGTTCGGCAAGACGGAGAGCTCGAGCTCGCACCACTCGAGATTCGCGCCGCGCGGCAGCAGCAACCGGCCCTCGAGGACCGCTCCGCGCCGGAGCGCGAGCGTCGCCTCGGTCGCGGGCGCGAGAATCTCGAGCCAGTCGCTCGGCAGCCAGTCTTCGTGCGCGGCTCGCACCTGCCAGGGGAGGCTTTCCGCTCGGCCCTCGAGGAGGCAATTGCCGTGCTCGTCGCTCCAGCGCCTGTCGAGGTCCGAGGCGGATCGCCAGTTGACCGACGCCCGTGCGACCGGCTCGGCGGCGTCGTCCACGACGCGGAGACGCGCGAGCTCGCGGAGAGGCTCGAGCACGACCTCGCCGAAGTCGACCACCAACCGCTCCTCGTCCACGCGCGGCACGACGGTCGCCCCGCGCGTGGGCTCACCGCGGCGCTCGAGCTTCAGGGACCACGGACCCGCGAGCCTTGCGACGTCTCCGAATCCGAGGAGACGCTCGAACGCGCCCTCACCCTCGATGCCGGCCTGGAACATGACCCCGGGCACCGGGGCCCTGGCGGTGAGCGTTCCCCGAACCGTCGCGTCGAGCACGCGACCGCGCGCCACCTGTCTCCGGTGACCGATCGGGATGAGCACGCGCAGCTCCTGCCCGGGCGTCGAGAGGCCGGGCATTTCGCGCCACTCCGCGCCGTGTCCGGTCGCCGCACAACCGACGTCGAGCGGCAGGTCCACACCGACGCAGGCGAAGAGCGCGCGCCCACCCACGAGCGGCAGCTCGAGACCCGCACCGGCGAAGAGCGTCAGGGAGGGCTCTTCCATCGAGTAGGTGATGATGTCGAGTTGGGCGGTGCCGTCCAGCGCGAGCGCGCGTCCTTGCGGATCGGTGAGCTGCACCTCGACGCTCCCGAAGTCCCCCGCCACGAAGCGCACGGGCTCGGTCGGCACGCTGTCGAGCGTGAACTCCACGAGCTCGGGCTCGCAGGGAACACCGCCGGCCAGCGTGATTCGCACCGGACCGCGGTCGCTGTGCTCGTAGATCTGGTTCTCCAGCTTCGCGATCGCGAGGCGCCCTTGCTCGTCCGCCGGCAAGAACTGGCTGTCCTCGAGCGGGTTGAACTCGCCCCAGAAGAGCACGACGATGGCGCCCGGCACGGGCTTGCCGGCGCGATCGACGACTTCGACCGTCAGCGCGTGGTAGGGCTCGAGCTCGACGACACAGGTCGCAGCGTCTCGCTCCAGGACCGTGTTGCCGTGCAGGGCGCCGTGCGCGGCCGCCACGGAGAGCCGGCGCGCCGGCCGTGGCACGCGCACCTCGCCGCGCTCGTCGAGCGCGAGCTCGTGGCC
>JABFRZ010000063.1 GCA_013140785.1 Planctomycetota bacterium
CTCTCTCTCTCTCTCTCTCTCTCTGATATCGTCCTCTGCATGGCCAAGTCCAGACCGAAGAAGCCCCGCACCGGGCAAGAGCATCTCAAGATCAAGGGCGATCCCAAGGCGGCCGAGGGCCGACACCACGGGAAGCGCCCGACACCCGAACGTCCGCCCGCGCCACGCGTGCCGCCGAAGCGCCGCGAACGGTAGGCGCGCCGGGTCCGGGCCGCGGACCGTCAGTCGGCCTCGGAGACCTCCCAGGCCACGCGCAGGTAGAGCGCCACGTCCTCCATCGCACCGGAGAGGTCCCAGTCCGCGCGGATCTCATCGCTGGGCTTGTGGCCAGCTCCGCTCGAGGCGCAGGCACCGAGTGTGCAGGCAGCCCGTGCCTCCGTAGGCCGTCAGCGTGCCGCGCGCAGCATTGCCTCGCGCACGGACTTGAACTCGGAGCCGGGCTTCCACTCGGGCCAGGCGTCGGCTTCCGAGACCTCCCAGGCCACGCGCAGGTAGAGCGCGACGTCCTCCATCGCACCGGAGAGATCCCAGCCCGCGCGGATCTCGTCCGAGGGCTTGTGGTAGTCCTCGGCCGTGTAGCGCTCGCGCTGCGCGCGACCCCAGCCCTCGGGTCGGCCGCGGTACTCGACGCCGGATTCGGCGTAGAGCGCGGGCACGCCCTGCTTCACGAACGAGAAGTGGTCGGAGCGGAAGTAGAAGCCCTTCTCGGGCTCGGCGTCGGGCTCGATCCGGCGTCCCTGCGCGGCCGCCGCGCGCGCCACGATCTCGTCGAGGGTCGAGAAACCTTGTCCGATGTTGACCACGTCGAGCGTGCGTCCGTAGGGGTTCAGCCCATCCATGTTGATGTTGGCCACGGTGCGCGCGAGCGGGTAGAGCGGGTGCGCGGCGTAGTACTTCGAGCCGAGCAGGCCCTTCTCCTCGGCCGTCACGGCCAGGAACAGGATCGAGCGCGCGGGATCGACCAGCATGGATGCCTGCGCGAGCTCGAGCAGCGCGGACGTGCCCGAGGCGTTGTCGAGCGCGCCGTTGAAGATCTGGTCGCCCTCACGACTCGGGTCCTTGCCGAGGTGGTCCCAGTGGGCCGTCAGGACGACGAGCTCGTCCTTGTTGTCGGGGTGCGAGCCGCGCCGCAACGCGACGACGTTGCTCGACTCGATGTTGCGGATCTTCGCGCGGCAGTCGAAGTTCGCGCGGGCACCGGTGACTGCGACGGGACGGAAGTCGCGCGCGAGCGCCTGCTGCCTCAGTTGCTCGAAGTCGAGCCCACTCTCTGCGCACAGCTTCAGCGCAACCTCGCGCTGGATCCAGCTCTCGACCGGCACGTGCGCGTCGGCCGCGCCTCCCCTTGACGAAGGCCCGGCGATGTCGAAGCCCTCGCGACCCCAGCTCCCGGAGATGACCTCCCACGGATAACCCGCGGGCCCGGTCTCGTGCACGAGGATCGCCGCGGCGGCGCCCTTCGCCTTCGCGATCTCGTACTTGTACGTCCAGCGGCCGTAATAGGTCATGGCCTTGCCGCGGAACATCGTCGCGTCGAGCTGCGCGGGATCGCGCGAGTCGGGCACGGGTGGATCGTTGACGAGCATCACGATCGCCTTGCCGCGTACGTCCACGTCCTTGTAGTCGTCCCAGCCGTACTCGGGCGCGACCGTGCCGTAGCCCACGAACACGAGCTCGAGCCCGGCGAGCTCGGCGTGCTCGAGCCGCGAGATCGCGACGTAGTCCTTCAGCCGCTCGAGCTCGAGCGTCCCGCTCGGCGTGGTGAACGAGACCCGCGAGCTCGTCTCGAATCCCATCAGCGGCACGCGCTGCACGAAGCTCCCATCCGGATTGCCCGGCTCGAGCCCGATAGAGCGGAACTGGCTCACCAGGTACTCGACCGTCTTCTCGTCGCCCTCGGTCCCCGGGCCGCGCCCCTCGAACTCGTCGCTCGCTAGCACGCGCACGTGCGCCATCAAGTCGTCGGCCGAGAGGCTCGCGAGCGCCGGCGCCAGGTCCTTGCGGAGTTCGCGGCGCGTGCCGCTCGAAGCGCAAGCGCCGAGGGCGCAGCCGAGCAGGATCGGGAAGAGGAAGTCTCTAGTCATGACGGGCTTTCGTGGGTCCTGCGCGAGAGGATACCGTCCGCGCAGTCGGGCCTCGCGATCAAGTCATCCGCCTGGCAGGCCGAAGAGGGCGCCCAGTCCCCCACTTCCGCTTCCACGGAGACCCCCATGTCCAAGCCCTGGCACTCCATCGCCCTGACGCTCGCCCTCACGCTCTCGACCGGCTGCGCGACCACGATGTCGATCCGCAGCATGCAGCCAGGCGCCGTCCCGATCGGCTCGGCCAAGCACCTGGTCCTCCTCGGCGGTGAAGGCCGGCGCAGCGCGCGCGAGTTCGTGGGCCAGGCGCTCGTGCAGCAGTGCCGCGCGCAAGGCTTCTTCTCGTTCGAGGACCGGAGCGAGGAAGGCCTGAGCGTGCGCATCGCGGGCCGGCAGGCCAGCATCGAGGGCGGCAGCTTCACGCTCGCCCCCGAGCAGGCGGGCCTACGCATCGACGTGCTCGAGTGGAACGCGGAGCGCGGCGAGGCGGAGGTCGCGTGCACCGACGCCAACGGCCAGCAGTACTTGAAGCGCGTCCCGGTGATGAACGGCCACGCGCTGCTGGCCGTCACGCTCTTCGATCCGGCCGGGCGCGCGTTCCTGGCCGAGAGCGAGTACGAGGGCTGGGCGAGCACGCCGACCTCCGCGCCGCGCGAGGAGTCCATCGAGTGCGCCGCGCGGCAAGCCATCGCCACCTTCCTGAACGACGTCACGCCGCTGCAGGTCGTCACGCGCGTGCGCCTCGACGACGAGGACTCCGGCCAGGATGCGTTCCTCGAGAGCGCCGCGCGCGGCGGCACGGCCCAGGCTGTCCACGACCTGGAGACCTACTTCCAGCAGAACCCGAACAACGCCAGCGCCGCCTACAACCTGGCCGTGCTGCGCGAAGCCACGGGCGACTTCCGCTCCGCGCTGGAGTGGTACGACCGCGCGCTCGCCCTCGGCGGCAAGGACTTCTACGCCCAGGCTCGCGCGGGCTGCGCGCGACGCCTCTCGGCCGCGGAGGCCCTGAGCGCGGAGAGCGCGCGCTGACGGGCGCGGTCGCGGAGCGCGCACGCTTCCGGGTTCCCGACGCGACCTCGAGCAAGGTGTCGCGCACGGGCAAGAGCTCGATCCCATCCAGGGTGCGCGTGGTCTTATCCTGCTCCCGGTGCCCCACCTCTTCGAGCCCGCCCCGACAGGCCGCGCGAAGTGTCGCGGTTGCGGCCGGCCCATCCGGCTCGGAGAGCTCCGTTTCGGCGAGTGCATCCCCAATCCCTTCGCGGAGGGCGAGACGACGCTGTGGTTCCACCCGACGTGCGCGGCCTTCAAGCGGCCCGAGCCGCTCCTCGCTGCCCTCGAGCTGGCCCCCGAACAACTCGAGAGCGCTTCCGATAGGGAGAGCCTGCGATTCACGGCGGGCCGCAGCCTGGCACACAGGCGCCTGCCGCGGATCGACGGCGCCGAGCGCGCCCCGAGCAGCCAGGCCAAGTGTCGCCACTGCCGCCAGCCAATCGCGCGCGGGACGTGGCGGATCCGACTCGTCTACTTCGAGGAGGGCCGCTTCTCGCCCGGAGGTTGCGTGCACCTCGCTTGTCGCAAGGCCTACTTCGAGGCCGACGACGTGTGGGCTCGGGTGCTGCACTTCAGTCAGGACTTGAGCGTCGCGGATCAGGAGGCGCTGGCGGGCGCGTTCGAAGCCTGACGCGCCGGTACGCCTCTCGGGCGCACGGGCTTCCTCGTCGCCTCGGTCCTCGCTGACGGCTGCGCCGGTGCCTGGCTTGTGCCTGGCACCCCTGCCGAGCTCCCCTGCCGAGCCGGGGCCTGCTACGCTCCCCTTCGACCGAGCATGGCTCTCTCCCTCGTGTTCTGGCTCCTCGCCGTGCTCTCGGCCCCGCTCACACTGACGAGTCCGAGCGAGCCGAGTCGGCAGGAGGACGCGAAGCTGACGAACCAGTGGTGCGTCGAGCGTGACCTCGTCCTGGTCGATGCGGCGCAGCGCCACTACGACACTGCGCTGTGGTGCTGGAAGGTCGGCCTGCGTCCGCAGGCGACGAGCGAGGTGCTCTACTCGCTGGCGGTCTCGGATGGGCGCTTCAAGCCGGCCAAGAGCGTGCTCGCGAAGATGCGCGCGCTCGAGAGCGAGGACTGGAAGAAGGAACCGCCGCGGCCGAGCCCGACGCTGCTGCGCGACCACGCCAAGCGCGTCGCCAAGGCCAAGGAGCAGGACCTGCGAGATCACCTGAAGCTGGCGCAGTGGGCCGCGGGCAAAAAGCTCGACGAGGAAGCCCGGGCTGTGTACGAGCGCGTCTTGCAGCGCGAGGGCGCGCCGCTCGAGCTCGACGCAGAGGGGTGCCTGCGGATCGGCAAGAGCGTGGTGCGCGCCGACACCTCGAAGGCGATCCACGACGCGGCCGTCGTCATCAACGGCCGGCGCTACATCCGCGACGAGTTCTTCCGGGCGCTCCCGGACGTCGGGTCGGTCTTCGAGGCCGGATCCGACGCGCTGCGCGTGCGCAGCACGATCAGCGCCGAGAACGCCGAACACCTGCACGCGCTCGGGCTCGCGCTGGTGCCGCTCCTGGAGCAGGAGCTCGGGGGCCGTCCGACCGAGCGCATGGAGCTGTTCGTGCTCGCGCGGCGCGCGGACTACGAGAAGTACCTGAACTCGGCCGGTCTCGCGCGCTTCGGCTTCGGCGGCGGAGTCGCCGATCGCAAGACCTACACAGCGGTCGTGTGCGCACAGGCAGCCGACCTCGATGCGCTCGTCCTGCACGAGCTGACGCACCTGTTCCAGTACGGCATCACGCGCGCGATCATGCCCGACTGGTACGGCGAGGGCCTGGCCGAGACGTTCGGCGGTCAGGGCACGTTCCGCTTCTCCGGCGGAGCGCTCGAGGTCGGCGGGATGCTCGGCCCCGAGCGGCGCACGCTGCTCGCGAGCCCCGAGAGGCTCATGCCGCTCGGCGAGCTCCTCAGCGCCGACGCACCCGCGCTCTTCCCCGAGCGCGGCTGGCTGTTCTATGCGCAGTCCTGGGCCTTCCTGAGGTTCTTGCGCGGCGAGGCCGGCCCGGACGTTGCCGAGCGCTTCCGTCGCTGGGAGCGGACCTGCACGGGCGCCGCGCTCGGAGCCGACGCAGCCGACCTGCGCGCCGGCGATCCGTCCGCAGCCCGCGCGCTCTTCGACGCGACCTTCAGCGCCGAGCTCGCGACCCTCGAGGCGCGCTTCCGGGAGTACGTCGCCTCGTTGAATTGAGGTGCCGCGGTGGGAGGACAAAGGCCAACCCAGTTCGGCCTGCTCGCGCTGGGTCCTGAGTCCGAAAGAGTCTCTCTTGACCTTCCAAAACGGCGATGTGCTTGCCGAAATGCAAGCATGATCCGCCGCCGCTTGGAGGGGTTCCTGCTCGGCGAACTGAGGGCGTTTCCGGCCGCTCCACCTCAGGAGCCGGTGCTCCTCGTCCAGGATCTCCCATCGCCGAACGGGTGGGTCACTCGCGCCTGGATCGAGAGCGTGCAGGAGCCGCGGCGCCACGGCCGCCCACGGAGATCCGACTACGCCAGCAGAGCCCCGCGCTCGCGCAGCACCTGTCGGAGGATGGAGCGGTGGCAGCGGCTCTCGTCCTCGCAGTAGCAGCCGACCGAGAAGTCCGCGCTGCGCGATAGGGCGGCGAGGAGGTCGAGCACGCGCAGCGCGTCCGGCCGCTTCAGCTCGCCGCGATAACGCCTGACGAATGCGCGCCACGCGCCGTCGCTCTTCGCGCCGAGCGCCGCCTTCAGGAGGGCCTCGCTCGGCGCGAGGTTCGGCAGCCACACGTCGTAGAAATCGCGGGCCGCGAACTCCGACTTCGGAACGCCGCGCGGCGGCCGCCGCACCGTGCCAATGCGCAGGCCCTCGCCCTTCGTCCGACCACTGCCAAGCCGTACCACTCGAATCGCCACGGGATCCTCCTGGGTTCCGCTAACGCTGCCGCGGGGAGAGGAGTCTGCCACGCGGCTGCGCGGTGTCCACGGGTACGTGGGCGAGTTCGCCCACGCGCTCGCGCTCGACGGTGACTTTCTGGTGCCAGCAGTGCATGCCGCTCGCGGGGTCGGGCTGGACCGGGAAGGTCAGGTTCTGGTTGACGCCGGCTTCGTGCCACCAGATGCGTTCGGTGTCGGGGTCGGAGCTCGCGAAGGGGCCGACCGGGACCTTGTGGCGGAAGAGGAACGTGGAGCCGTCGCGGATGAGATCTACCCGCGCGCTCGCCTGTTGTTGTCCGCCGATCGAGCGGAACAGGCGCCAGCGGCCGACGTGGTGCGAGCAGCCGACGATGCCGGGGTGGATGCCCTCGGTCTCCCACACGCGCACGACGAAGTAGCCGATGCGAGTCGTGACGCGCGCGAGCTCAGCGTTCTCGAGGTGGAGTGCGGCGAGGTCGCTCGGGTGGACCCACAGCGGGTTCGTGCGGCTGATTTCCTTGCAGCCGCTTCGCGTTGCCGGAGCGTGGCCCCGTGGGCGGCGCGGCCACTCCGCGCTGGCTCGTGGCAGCCCATGGTCGTCGGCGTCGTTCGGTGTATGCTTCTCTCGTGAAGCGCATCGATACACGAAGGGCGATCGGCACCATGGTCGCTCGCATCGTCGATCGGTTCGACCCGGAGCGCATCATCCTGTTCGGTTCGCACGCTCGCGGGGACGCGCGGCCGGACAGCGACGTCGATCTCCTGGTGGTGATGCCCGTCGAGGGTTCGCGGCGCGAGAAGGCGATCGAGATCGGCGTCGCGCTGGACGACATCCTCGTGCCCAAGGACATCTTCGTCGTCACGCCGCAGTCGTTCGAGCGCCGGAAGGACGTCGTCGGCACGGTCGAATGGCCGGCGGCGCACGAGGGCAAGCTGCTGCATGTCCGCCGACGCTGAAGTCCTGCGCGTCGTCCAGGAGTGGGTGAGCAAGGCCGAGAACGACCTGCGGACCGCGACCCAAAGCTGAAGCTCGAGTCGAGTTGCCCGACGGACACGGTGTGCTTCCACGCGCAGCAGTGCGTCGAGAAATACGTCAAGGCGCTGCTCGTGCTGAAGTCCACCCCCTTCCCGAAGACGCATGACCTCGGCGTCCTGACGCGCACCCTGCCCGAGTCTTGGCAGCCGGATCTGGCCCCCGAGCAGGTCAGAAGGCTGAGCGACTACGCCACGGTCACGCGCTATCCGGGCGACTACGAGCCGGTCACACTTGCGGAAGCTCGGGCGGCGATCGCCATCGCGCGCAAGGTCCGCAAGCACGTTCGCGCCTTGCTCTCGCCCGCGAAGCCGCGCCGCCGCAGAACTTGAAACGGGCGGCGCGGCGAGCGCCTTCACCCGAGTCGATAGGCCTCGTCCACCGGCCGCAACGGACGGTTCATCCACAACGGGCGGCGCAGCGGGCCCTTGGCCGGCTTGGTGAGCTTCTTCCACTCCTCATAGACGGCGCGGGACTTCGCGGTGTCCACGAACACATCGGCGTAGCGGTCGCCCTCGCGCGCGGGCTCGACGGTCACCTTCTGGTGCCAGCAGTGCATGCCGCTCGCGGGGTCGGGCTGGACGGGGAAGGTCAGGTTCTGGTTGACGCCGGCTTCGTGCCACCAGATGCGTTCGGTGTCGGGGTCGGTGCTCTTGAAGGGGC
>JABFRZ010000062.1 GCA_013140785.1 Planctomycetota bacterium
CGAGCGAGAAGCTGTCGAGCATCCCGGTGAACGACCCCGAGAGGCCCTGGCCGGAGGCCGCGGCGAGCTCGAGCCGCATGTGCCCCGTCTTCGAACCGAGGTCGAAGCCGCCCTCGAGCGCCACACTGCCCGAGCGCTAGCCGCCCTGGCCCGTTTGCGCCTTGCCCTCGGCGGCGAGGGTCACGTCGCGCAGGTTCAGCGCCTTCAGCCCGAACGGCTGCTTCCATTCCCCGACCATCTGCCCCGAGAGCCTGGCCTTGCCCTGCTTCGAGTCCGCGCTCACCTCGGTCGAGATCTGGAAGTGCCGTGTCTGGCCATCGAGGTCGGCCAGGACGTCGTTGGTGAGGAGGAAGGCCACGCTCGAGGGTGCAGCGAAGCGCACGGTCAGCGAGCGCTGTGAGCTCGAGTCGAGGCGCATCCACGAGGGCAGTCCTTCGGGCAGCCGCGAGCCCACGCCCGCCATCCGCGGCAGCTCGGCGTTCAGCTCCAGCGACTGCAGGCTGGCCGAGGGCCGGCCCTTGCCCAGGTCGAGGCTCATGGCCAGCGAGCCCTCGAGGACCAGGCTCGCACTCGTCTCGAGGCCCAGGGCCTGGACGAGAGCGGAGGGCAGCTTCCCGACTGGCAGCGCGGCGCCGAACTGGATGCCCGGCTTCAGCTCGAGCTTGAAGTCGGGGCCATAGACGCCCTGGAAGAACTCGCGCGCCGTCGGCCCGAGGTCGGCCGAGGAGAGCGCCTTCGAGACGCCGGCCGCCTTCGGCGGCGTCAGGGTCCAGACGGACTCGGGGAACTCCAGGTCCCCGGGCTTGCCCGCCAGCGCGGGCACGAGGTCGCTCATGTGCCCGGCGCTTCGCTTGATCACGAAGAGCGGCTCGACCTTGCCCTTGCCCGCGCCGGTGCTCGTCAGGGTGAAGAGCAGGTCGGCCTTGGCGCCGCCTAGCCCGGCGGTCGCGGACACCTCGAGCGTGTTCTTCTCCTTCTCGTGCTTCAGGGTCAAGGAGACCTTGTCGAGCGCCGCCGCGTCGCCGAGTTGGAGGTCCGACAAGAAGCTCGTGCCGGTCAGCGTCGACGCGAAGCTCGCCAGGTCGCCGATCGTGAGATGCTCCAGGCGCGCCGTCGCGTGGCCCTTCAGCTCGTCCTTCTTGCCCTTCTCCCCCTCGATCTCGAACTCCAGCGCGGCCTCCACGCTGCCGACGCGGAGGCTGGAGGTGAGGGTGGCCTTCAGCTCGTCCTTCCCAGCCTTGCCCGCGCTCGCGGCCTTGCCGTCCACGACCAGCGCGAGGGTCGTCTCGAGGGCGCTCAGCCACTCGATGCCGAGCGGGTGATTCCATGTCCGCTTGCCGGTCAAGGTGACCTTGGCGTCCTTCAGGTTCTTCGTCTCGACCTCGGCCGACAGGCTGAACTCGAGCGACTCGCCGGCGACCTCGACCTTCACTTGGTGGGTCACCTTCATCACGAGCTCCTCGACCTGGGTCCTGTCCTTGCCCGTCTTCAGGGTGAAGTCGAGGCTCGGCCCGAAGCTCGTGGGCTTGATCCAGGGAGGTAGGCGCTCTTGCAGGCCCTTCATCGCCGTCGCCTCGAGCTCGGAGTGCAGCTCGAGCTCGAGAGGGATGTCCTTCTTGTCCTTTCCGTCCAGGGCCGCGAGCAGCAGGTCCGCGCTGGAGCCGATGCGCCCCGACTGTCGCAGCTCTGCCTGCTCGATGCCGAGCGCTGCGAGGAGCTGCCCCACGGCGGGCAGGCTCTGGACCGCGAGCGTCGAGTGCAGCGTGACCCCGGCCTTCAGCTCCAGGTCCTTCCCGGCGTCCTCTAGGCCGAGGATCCCGGCCACCAGCGCGGAGGCGGGCAGCTTGTGCCCCGCGCTGGCCACGACCAGGCCGGCCTTCACGTACACGACCGAGCCGAGCGGGGTGGCGGCGAGGGCCGGGAACCACTCGCCCAGGACGAGCCGGTCGGGGGCGACCCCGAAGGCGTACTGGCCTGGACCCGAGCCGCTATACGTCCCGGACAGGAAGACTCGCCCGCCGCGCCCGCGCACGATGGCGCTGCCTGCCAGGACCAACGTGTGCTTCTCCGCGTCCAGCGTCACCTCGACCTCGCGCACCTCGATGGGCGTGAAGGACGACTTCCCGGCGAAGGGCAGGGGCAGCACCAGCTCGCCGTCCGCCTGCACGCCCTCGATCAGCGCGCTGACCTCGGCGAAGGAGAGCTTGTCGAGATCGATCTGGGTCTGATCGGGGGGCACCAGGCGCAGGCGCAGCGCGCTCCTGGAAGGGTTCGAGGAGTTGGCTGCGGCCCCAGCGGTCGCGAGCAGGGTCGATGCCACGGCGGCGAGGAAGAAGCGCTGGATGGCAGGGAGATTCGGCATGACGAGGCTCGGGTCGAGCGGGCACTTCGAGCGCCAGCGGTCCGTTCACTCATCACGCACGCCGTCCGTGCTCCGTGCCCATCAGGATTCCGGAGAATGGGCGAGCTCGGGCTCGCCAGACGGCGCGCGCTTGGCCGTCCACTCTCACAGAGTCCGCGACCGCAAGACCCGGCCGACTCTCGCGGGCGAGCCGCGCTCCTCCGGATCACTTCACGCGGATGAGGAACACCACGTCCACGAAGGCCGGGCGGTTGTCCAGCTTGGTTGACGTCACCTTCACCTGATGGGTCAGGGGGATCTCCCCAGAAGTCCCCGCCGGGCTGGTCGTGGTCTCTTGGTGCGCCGCAATCGGGCCGCCAGCGGTGCTCGTGCTCGGTGCCGTGTCGCCCGTCTGTGTTTTCGGCCCGCCCTTGGTGATCGAGGGCCCCGTCTTGAAGGCACTGGGGTCGGATACCCCACCGGTCGCCGTCGTCGTAGTCGTCACCGATTGCAGGTATGGGAACTGCGGATCGCTCGGGACCGCGTCCGGAAGGCTGGTGGAGGTGATCTTGTCAACGATTGCATCGGTTGCGATCCCAGCGTGGGTGTGGGCGCCGCCGAGGTGAAGGTGGTCCATTTCGTGGTGGTGGTTCGCGACCGTATGGCTGTGGTCGAACAAGTCACCGTGCGTGAGAGGCCCCACCGTGTGATCGTGAGCTGGAAGCTGAGCATCGGTGAGCTTGTGAGGATCTACGCTCACCTTCACAGCGTCCTCGTCGATTGCGAGCGCGTCGGACCCGCCTCCAGCGAAGGCCTGGGGGACGAAGTTGCGGTAGTTGGCTGCCCCGCGCGGGAACTTGCTCTCCAGGTTCGGCTTCGCGCCACGCAGCACGGCGTTCTTGGTCGTCACGACCGTGCCGTCGCAGGCCTCGAAGCCCGCGGGAATGTCGGCGGCCCGCCCCCACCACAGGATGATGCCCCCGATGGGGACCTCGGTCGGAGCAGCCGCGCTGTCCTGAGCGCGGGGGATGGAGATGGCGACGAGCGCGGCGCTCAGGAAAAGGAGGCTCGCCTTGTTCATGACTTCTACTCCGTCTTCTGCGGTCGTTCGAAATCGGGCGCAGGCTCCAGCGACCGTCTCTGGGTGGGGACGCCCGTGGGCGTATCGTCGCTCGCCTCTTTCAGGCGGACCACGAAGATCTTCCGCTGCCCGGCCCAGGTGAGCTCGAGTTCCAGCACATCTCCGTCACCGGCCAGGCCCCAGCGCAGGAGCGAGGGAAAGCGCAGGCGCAGCTCACGCCTCGAGATGTCCGCCTTGACAGATTCGGCCGGCAGGACGAGCGCCGGCCCGGACTGCGACGGGCTCTCGCCGTCTTCGCTCGAGATCCCTGGCTCCGGCGAACGGAGCACGGCCAGGACCTGCTGTGATTCGGGGAAGCGCGCCTCGCGCAGGGTCACGTACGTGAAGGTGTGGTTGTCCTCGGCGACGATGGTCTGCGAGCCGAAAACCTCCGTGGAGATCTCCACGTTCTCACCCTGTCCGGGGAGCTCGAACAGATTGGAGGCGTACTGGTCGCCGATTCGCATCCCGACGAGCTCGATCCAGATCGAGCGCTCCAGCGCCAGAGCCGGATGATCGGCGGGCAGCGCAGAGTGCAGCAGGGCTGCGAAGCTCCCCTGGTCGTTCTGCTGGGCGAAGGCATGCAGGCTTCCCAGGGTGTCCAGGTGCATGGCCTTCAAGCCCCACGCGCTTCGGAAGCGTTCCAGGCGCTCCACCCGGTCGCGCTCGTCCGGTCCGCTCAGCGGCAGACCGTCTTCCGTGTCGACCAGCATCGTCTTGGCCACGACCTCCATCAGCGGCGGGGCACCCTCCGGGACCATCAGCAGCAGGGTGATGTTGTGGTTGCGCGGGACCATCGCGTAGTTGGCTGTCGCCTCCTGCATGGCGCCCAGGCGGATGCGCAGGGTGTTCTCGGACAACCGCGCGACGGTCAAGAGGCTGTTGAGGTCACGCCCGAAGACCTCGTCGCGCATGGCCTTGGCGAGCATCGCGCTGTACATGGGTCGGACGACGTCTCCGACGAACGAAGAGGCTGTCCCGGCGGCGGTGAACTTCTCGTAGTCGAGCAGGGAAGCCGTCAGGCCGCGGATGCGCTCGAAGGAGCGGGACTGAACCGATGACTCGAGGTTGTCGGTGACCACCAGCGGCAGGACTTTCGGTCCGTTCCCGAAGGGCTGTCGGAAGATCGCATCGCTCGTGGATCGAACCGGGTGGCTGCCGGAGTTGCCCGCGAGGGTCGGCGTGGCGCGCTCGCCCGGGATGAAGAAGGAGAGCGTCGTGTAGGCGTCGTAGGGCGCGTGCCGGCGGCTCGGCATGAGGCTGAGCTGGAGTCGCACCATGTAGGGCCGGAAGCCGGCCGGGATGGCCGCGTCGCGGATGTGGCGGTTCAGGAGCTGCACCTCCTGGTAGAGCGCCGTCGCCGCCGTGTACTTGAGCATGGAGTCGGGGCCGATGTGGGGCGCCCCGTCCTGCGACTCCGATGGCGGCGGTGGAAACTGCAGCGAACCATTCGAAGGCGGACTGAGGGGTCCGCTCGGTGTCGCAGGGGCCAGGCCACTCGGGTTCTGGGGTTGCATGAGCAGCGTGCTCTGCACCCCCGCCTGCGCGCCCGAGAAGCTCTCCTGACGCTGCCAGCGAGAATCCCGCGCGACCTCTGCAACCGCCTGGTCGGCATCCAGGCTGAAGTCCGGCTGCAGCGCGCTGGCGTAGTCGCTCCAGGGGGCGACCGCCAGGACGGCCACGTGGACGGAGCCAGCCTCTTGCATGTCCTCGGCACGCTCGGGCTGAAAGAGCGGCGATGAGGAGCGGCAGCCCGGGAGGACCAGGGTGACGACGATCACCTTCAGCAGGAGCGTCGAGGTCATGAGAGAGGTCGCCGGGCGAGTCCTTGAAGGCACGAGTGATCCTCTCCAACGCCTTCCGGCGGCGGGGCCCTTCATGTCGTCCGAGAAAACCGCGACGGAGGCTAGAAGCGCCATTGCACCCCAGTCGTCAGCGCGAAGAAGGACAGGCCATCGAGGTCGTCGAAGGGCTCCAGCGCGCTGCCCTCGACGAACCAGACGAACGCATCGGACACGAACGCCTCCAGGCCGAGGCCGGCGCGCCCGACCGCGGCGGAAGCATCGAAGGCGCGCAGGAAGCTGCTCGAGTCGTCCAGCTCGGCCTGCATGGCGCCCAGACCCAGCACGACGTACGGGCACAGACGCTCGCTCAAGCCCGGGAACCAGCGCTCGCTCAGGTTCTCGTAGAGCTTGGCGTTGAGCGTGAGCGTCCGCAGCTCGACCTCGCTCGAGCTGCCGTCCGAGGCATCGATCTCGAAGGCGTCGTAGAGTTGCGCTTGCAGCTCGAGCTCCACCTGCGCAGTAACGCGCTGACCCAAGCGCACCTCGCCCCCCACGGCTCCGCGGGCGCCGAGGTCGAAGCCCGAGTCCTCCTCGGCCTGGTCGAGATCGAAGTGCTCGATGCCGTAGGAGGCGCCCAGGCCGACGTAGTTGGACCCGCGCTCCCAGTTCGACGGCAGCGCGCATCCGAGTGTGGTCAGGAGGAGGGCTGCCAGGCCCAGGCTCCAGGGGAGTCTACGCGCCCTTCCATCTCTGCCATCCTCCAGTGCGCGCGGTTGGAATGCCGTCGGTGCGTCCTCTTCACGAACGAACGCGTGTCCACGTCTGGCTCGAGCACGGACCGTCGATCGCGTTGCCATCCGTGAGTGCCTAGCGGTTGAACCAGACCTCGGCGGCCCCCGAGAACAGAGCCATCAAGATGTCCACGTCCCCATCCCGATCGACGTCGGCGGCGGCGCAGCCGCGCGCATCCGACCCGCTGCTATCGACGGCGATCCCGAGCGCGAAGGTCCCGTCGCCTTCGTTCCGGAACGAAGCGTGCCTGGATCCGGAGCCACCCGTGACGACGTCGAGAGCCCCATCCCCGTCGAGATCGGCCAAGGCGACGGTCTGGAAGGCGGTTTCCTGAGGGTCCGCGAGCCTTTGCTGCCCTTCTTCGAAGTTTCCCGTCCCGTCCTGGTTGAACCACGCGTGGCTCCCACCTCCATCCTTGTCCGTCGACACGAGGTCGAGGTCGCCGTCGTCGTCCAGATCACCGAGCGCAAGCCCGAGTGCCTGTGCGCTCTGGGAGAGCTCCAGAGACTGTCCATCGGAGAAGAACCCGGCGGGTTTCCCTGCAATCCCATTGAGCAAGATGCGGCCTCGGCGGGCGAAAATCAGATTCTCGAACGACTCGACGAAGTCCACGAGCCCGTTCGAATCGACGTCCCCGATCGCAAGCGCCTTCGTATTGCCGGATCCCAGGCTCTGCCCGCTGTCGGTGAACTCGCCCTCGTGGCTGAGCCAGACCGCCATTCCCCGGCTACCGGTGGCATCCGTGTAGACGTAGTCCAGCTCCCCGTTCGCGTCGAGGTCCACGAGCGCGACGTCCAACGGGCTGTGAGAGTTGGTGAACTTCAGCTCCGTCGAGAGCACGAAGAGGCCCGTCCCGTCGTTGAGCCAGACGCGGTCGTCCAGGGGAGCGGGAGGATTGTTCTTGTTCAGACTCTCGACCAAGTCCGCATCCCCGTCTCCGTCCATGTCACCCACGGCGATGGCGTTGGAATTCACCGCAGGGCTCAGGCCCTGGACCAACGTGAAGAGACCCGACCCGTCACCACGCCAGACCGAGCTTCCTCCGCTGGCTCCCCCGGCCAGCACGAGATCGACATCGCCGTCCCGGTCCAGATCCACGGTCGCGATCTCGCGGTTTTCCGAGCTGGAAGGGGTCGCCGGCAGCTGCGACGGCACGAGCGTGGTCGAGCCCCATGCTCCTGCGAGCGACTGCAACCAGACCTGATTCGCCCCGTCCTCGTTTCCGGCCACGAAGTCGAGGTCCCCGTCGCCGTCCACGTCTCCCAGTGCCAGCGCCGCCGTGACTGCCGTTCCCAGCAACTGGCGCGAGTCCACGAAAGTCCCGGCGCGATCGTTGAGCCAGAAACGGTTGCCGCCACCCCGGCCGGCCGTCACCAGATCGAGCGCGCCGTCCTGATCGATGTCGGCCAGGAGCACGTCGCTCGTGGCCCCGCGGCCGAGTCGCTGGCCCGAGTCGGCGAAGCTCCCGCCGACGTTGATCCACACCCGGTCGGCGTCGCGGCCGTCGCCGGTGACGAGATCCGGATCGCCGTCCAGGTCCAGGTCGCCCAGCGCCACGGACGAGGTCGCGCCGCGCTCGAGCCCGATCGAGGTGGGCTCGCCGAAGCTCCCGTCCTCGTTGAGGCGCACGAGATCCAGCTCGTCCCAG
>JABFRZ010000366.1 GCA_013140785.1 Planctomycetota bacterium
GCCTGGCGGCGGTGGCCCTCGCGGCGTGCGCGGCCGGCGTGATCGCTACACGCGTGTTCGCGCAACGGGCGCGTCTGCACGAGAGTCTGGAGTCGATCCGCGCCGCCCGCGCGGAGGCTCCCCTGGCCGAGCTGCCCCCCATGCGCCAGCTCGGGCTGCGCGGACTGCTCAAGGCACTGCGCTCGTCTGACGGAAGCGTGCTCGCGGCCGATGCGGACGACCAGGTGCTCGAGCTGGAACGCGAGTTCGGTGCCCTGCGCGAGGAGCTGCTGAAGAAGGGCCTGGATTCCCTGGCGATCTCCAAGAACGAGCAGCGCCCCGAGGGCGTGCGCGAGGAGCGCCGCCTGGCCGCGCTGTTCACGTTCGCGCACGCCGCGCTGCTCTTCCCCGAGGACGAGGAGCTGCGCAACCTGGCTCTGCCCGAGACCGCCTTCCCGACGCTCGCGGTCGAGGCCCTGGACGAGAGCGGCGCGCAGATCATGGCCGAGGTGTTCCTCAGCGAGATCGAGGCCTCCACCACTGGTGTAGGCGAGAAGTACCTCCTCGGTTCGACGCCGCTCGCGCCGACCCCGGTCCTGCCGGGCTACCACCGCGTCACCGTCGTGTTTCAGGCCGGCGGATTTCGCGAGCTCGTCTGCAATCCCGGTCCCGCGGACATGGAGATCGCGCTCGTGGCCCGACGCGCAGCGGACGAGGCCACGCTCACGAGCGGCATGCTCGCCTTCCCCGGTGGCGCGTACACCTTCGCGGACGATGCGGACATCGACTGGGTGCTCGAAGGGCACACGCTGGAGCTGCGGCCCTTCTTCCTCGATGCGGGCGAAGTCTCGAATGGCGACTACGAGAGCTTCGTGCAGGCGACCGGCCACCGGCACCCCAGGTACTGGAAGTTCGAGCCGGACCTGGAGCGCTTCCTGGCGACCTACGGCGATCTGCCCGTGGTCGGCGTGAGCTGGAAGGACGCGGTCGCCTACGCGGAATGGGCGGGCAAGCGGCTGCCCACGGCCGCGGAATGGATGCGCGCCGCGCGCGGCCTGGAGAACCGGCCGCTGCCGTACTCGTCCGATCCGTTCGCGCCGCCCCGGGGCAACGTCAGCGCTCCTCCGGCGGGCATGGGCGGCGAGCCTGGAGCCTGGCGGGAGTACTTGCAGAGGGCCGTTCCCGTGGACAGCCATCCGGAGGCCTGCACGCCCGAGGGGGCGCACCACATGTTCGGAAACGTGCAGGAGTTCACGGAGAGCATGATGGTGCATGAGGACGAAACTCCGGGGTGCGCGCGCCCGAACCCGCTCGAGCGCATCACGTTCGGCGGAGCCTGGTACGCGTCGAGCGTCCGCCAAGCGATGCACTCGCCCGAGTACTGGGGCATCGGACCCAATCACAACCCCACGCATCTGGGCTTCCGGTGCGCGAAGAGCGCCGGGCCCTGATCCTTCCCGAGACAAAAACCCAAGAGCAAAGGAGCCCTAGTCATGCCGTATCAATCAGAAGCGAGAATCGTGTGTCTCATGGTCGGGAGCGCTGGCGACGTGAAGGTCGGTGGGCCTCAGGCTCACATCAAGTCCCATCCGTTCTTCGACTCGAACCCCAACAACCAGAGCTTGCTCGGCATCGCCGCCAAGGCGATGGGCGAGGTTCCCTCGGCCGACATGGGCGCATGCCGGCTGAAGGCCCAGCAGTTCGTGAGCAACTACTTGCCGGCCGGCTATTCGCTGAATCCCAACAACGGGGATGTGATCTCCATCACCCATGGCTTCGCCTGGCGCGACGGTGGCTGGGTGATATCCGGTGGCGGTTGGGGGGCCTACTGCTTTGCGATCCAGAAGGCCAACGAGGACGTCAAGCACGAGAGCGACTACAAGGACCCCTCGGGCGTGAACGACCAGCAGCTCACGCTGGCCTGGTACGTGGTCATCCAGCCGCAGCCCTGAAGCGGCTACGGCCGAGCGTCAGAGAACAAGTGAGCGCGTGCGCGCGAGTTGGCGGGCCCGTTCGAGGAACTCCTCGAACGGGACGCTCTCTTGCTGCTCCAGGTCGCGCTGGCGCACGGTCACCTTGCGCTCGGCCACCTCGCGCTCGCCGGCGATCAGGAGGAACGGCACCTTGTCGTGCGCGGCCTCCTTGATCTTCTTGTTCATGTGGGCGGCATCGTCCATGCACGTGACGCGCAGCCCCTCAGCGCCGAGGCGCGCGGCGAGTTCGCGGCAGTACTCGCCGTGCGCCTCGCGGATCGGGATCAGCGCGACCTGCGTGGGCGCGAGCCAGAACGGGAACTTGCCGCCGTAGTGCTCGATCAGGACACCGGTGAAGCGCTCGAGCGAGCCGTAGATCGCGCGGTGCACCATGATCGGACGCTTCTTGGCGCCGTCCTTGTCGGTGAACGAGAGCTCGAAGCGCTCCGGCAGGTTGAAATCGCACTGCACCGTGGAGGTCTGCCACTCGCGCCCGAGCGCGTCCTTCATCTTGAAGTCGATCTTCGGGCCATAGAACGCGCCGCCGCCCTCGTCGAGCTCGAGCGGGATGCCGGCCTTGGCCGCGCCCTCCTTCAGGGCCGCGATGGCGCGCTCCCAGACCTCTTCCGTGCCGATGGACTTCTCCTTCGGGCGCGTCGCGAGGTACGCCGTGAACTCGAAGCCGTAGGTCGAGAGCAGCGTGCGCACGAGCTCGAGCACGCCCGCGATCTCGCCCGGCAGCTGCTCGGGCGTGCAGAAGATGTGGCTGTCGTCCTGCGTGAAGCCACGCACGCGCAGCATGCCGTGCAGGACGCCCGAGCGCTCGTAGCGGTAGACCGTGCCGAGCTCGGCCCAACGCAGCGGCAGCTCGCGATAGCTGCGCCCACGGTTCTGGTAGATCAGGATGTGCCCCGGGCAGTTCATGGGCTTGACCCGGTAGGGCAGCTCGTCGATCGCCATGGGCGCGTACATGAGATCCCCGTAGTTCTCGAGGTGTCCCGAGACCGCGAACAGCGTCTCGCGCGCGACGTGCGGCGTGTAGACCGGCATGTAGCCGCGCGCCTGGTGCAGGTCCCACCAGAACTTCTCCATCTCGCGCCGCACCGCGCCGAGCTTCGGGTGCCAAAAAATAAAGCCGCCGCCGGCCTCCTGGTGGTGGCTGAAGAGGTCGAGCTCGGTGCCGAGGTGGCGGTGGTCGCAGCGCTCGACCTCTTCGAGCCAGGCGAGGTGCTGCGCGAGGTCTTCCTTGGTCCAGAAGGCCGTGCCGTAGACGCGCTGCAACATCGGGTTCTTCTCGTCGCCGCGCCAATAGGCCCCGGCCACCCGTTGGAGCTTGAAGAAGAACGGCCGGTCGAAACGATCGATGTGCGGGCCCTCGCACAGATCCTCCCAGCCGGCGTGCGCGTAGAACGTGATCTTCTCGCCGGCCGGGATGCTCTGCACGGCCTCGAGCTTGTACTTCTGCCCGCGCTTCTCGAGCCGCGCCGCGGCCTCTTCGCGCGTGTACTCGCTGCACACCATCGCGCCGGCCTTCTTCGCGATGCGGCGCATCTCGTTCTCGATGCGCTCGAGGGCGCGCTCCTCGAGCGGCTCCGGCAGCTCGAAGTCGTAGTAGAAGCCGTGCTCGATCGCCGGCCCGAAGCCGAACTGCGCGCCGGGAAAGAGCGCCTCGACGGCCGACGCCATCAAGTGCGACACGGAGTGCCGCAGGGTCGCGAGCGGGAACGGAGACTGGAGCGGCGCGACCTTGCCGGCCGCCTTCGCCGCCACGCTCGCCGCCGCATTCTCCGCTTTCG
This sequence comes from Planctomycetota bacterium, assembly GCA_013140785.1. Taxonomy (GTDB): domain Bacteria; phylum Planctomycetota; class UBA1135; order UBA1135; genus JABFRZ01. The sequence goes on from JABFRZ010000366.1 coordinate 3,749, forward strand.
CCGCTTTTTCAGAGGCCATGGGCCCTCACAATTCGGGGTCGGTGGTCCCTCGCTCACCGACCTGGTGGGAGAGGTCCGCTGCCGACCCCGGGTGCGGACAGCGAACGCGCAGAGGATAGCGGGCGTCTCGAACCGATCCAGAGGAGCGAACGCTCGAGGCGGCTCCTACGCCAGCCCGAACGCATCGAGCGCATGTCGCCGGCGGCTCCCGCACGACCCACCGCATCCCGCTGCTTGAGCATTCGGCAACCGAGCCCCCGGCCGTTCGTCTCCAGGTGTATCGAGGGCCCTCTCGCTGTGAACGGTGTCGCCAGGTCACGTTCCGTCAGGGAAAGTGGCATACATACCACAAATGGGATAAACTGCGGGAGCATGGCTTGCCGATCACTCGGGTCTACTTCTATCAGGACGCGGATGGCCGCGCTCCGGTCCGGGAGTGGCTTCGCGAGCTGCGCCTGGAAGACGCTCGCGGCCATGAGAAGTGCGTGGCCCGGATCGAGCACTTGGCTGAGCTCGGGCACGAGCTCCGCCGACCCGAGGCCGATACCCTGCGCGACGGCGTTCATGAGCTGCGCGCCCGGAGAGGCACCGTGAATTACCGCATCCTCTACTTCTTCTGTCTCTTCAAGGGCAAGAACGCGGTCGTGCTCGCCCATGCGTTGGCCAAGGGGGGCGTGGTGCCGCGGGCCGACATCGAGCGCGCGCTCGAGCGCAAGGCGCGCGTGACCAGGGACCCCATGACCCACCTCCACGCGGACTGAGCCTCATGCCGCGCAAGAAGACCCGGAATGCGCTGGAGCTGATCGCGCGCGACGTGGGCGACGAGCCCGGCTTCCGCGCCCGCGTGGAGGAGGAGAAGTTCAACGCACAGGTGGCGCGCATGATCCTCGACGCGCGCACGGCCGCCGGGCTCACGCAGCAAGCCCTGGCCGACCTCGCCGGCACGACTCAACCCGTGATCGCCCGGCTCGAGCACGCCGACTACGAGGGGCATTCGCTCTCCATGCTGCGGAGGATCGCCAAGGCGCTGAACCGCCATCTCGAGGTGCGGCTCGTGGCCGATTGAGACCACGAGGGCGCGATCGCTGCGCAGTTCGTCGCTCGCGCGTGGCCGCGGTCGGGGGCCTTCGCCCACCGACCCCCCCCCCCGTGTGGAGCTGCAAACCCACTGGCCTCTTGCAGACCCCGGCGCCCTTCCTTCGCGGCCGGCTGCGCACGGCCGCTCCGGGGGCGCCTATGCCTTTGTGTTCAACGATCAACGATCCGAAGGGGGCGAAGCGGTAATAGGAGCAAGTCGCGATGTCCTGGCGAGGCGCAGCCCGAGGTCGTCGGCGGCGTCCTCGGGCGTGCGGTTGCCGCGGACCGCCGAACGCGCGCGCCAGGCGGCGATGTCGAAGCCGCCGCCGCGGAAGACGCGGTACGAAGAGCCTTCCACTTCGCGCTCTCCATCCCCTGCACGCACCGGATTCTCGTAGCCGCCGTACACGTCTCGGCACCACTCCCACACGTTGCCAACCACGTCGTGCAGGCCGAACGCATTCGCCGTGTAGCTCCCCACCCGAGCATGCACCGTGTTGCCGTCGTCCAACCACTCCTCGTACACCCAGCTCGGTGGACCACCGTTCTTCTTGGCGAACGTGTCCGCCACGTTCCCAGCGCCCACCAGCGACTCCTTCGCGCTCCCCGTCCACCAGGCGCTCGTCGTTCCTCCGCGAGCTCCATACTCCCACTGACTCTCCGTCGGAAGATCGAGCCCGAGGCGTGTCGCCACCTCCATGCACGTCGCCCAGCTCTCCTGCTCCACCGGGTGCAACAGGTCCATCTTGCGACCGGAGCGATTCCAGCTCGTCTCGTCGTTGTGCGGGCCATACTGGCTCGGGTTCACGCCCACGAATCGTTGCCACTGACCCTGCGTCAGCTCGTATTTCGACAGGAAGAATGGCGTCAGCGTCACCGCGTGAACCGGGCCTTCGTTCCTCTCCGCCTGCAGGTGGTAGTTCGAGCCCGAGGGGTCGCTCGACTGCGCGCCCATCGTGAAGGTCCCACCCGGCAGCAGCACGAACACCAGACCCGTCGACTCCTGCAGCACCAGCTTTCCGTCCGCGCCGCGCTCCGCCGGTTCGCCCGTCTGCAGATGCGCAAACTCCCACAGGCCCGAGTCCGGGTCGCGCCCGATCGGTAGGAGACCAAGCTGTGGCGTCAACTCGAGACCGGGGTACGCCGTCCGGATCTCCGGCAGCACGCTCGACCACGCCCGCTCGTGCGCGCCGCCCGCCCCGAAGCCGCTCGCCATCGAGCGCGCGAAGGACAGGCGCTTCGGAACGCTCCACCCGTGCTCCGCGCTCGTCCCGTCCTCCGCCAGGAGACCGCGCTCCAGCTCCTCCAGGCCCCCGATCAGCTTCGTCAACTGGTTGTTCCACCAGCGCGCCTCGCGTTCCGACTCCGGGAACGTCCAGTCGCGGCGCTCGTCGAGGCGCGCGTCCAGGCGGTTGCGCTCCTCCTCCAGCGCCACCAGCTTCTCGTCCGCCGCGCGGATCGACTCGTCGCTCGTGGCAGCCACGGCGCTATCGCTCGCCTTCGTGAGCTCGCCCTCCAGCTCCACCCAGCGCGCGTAGTCCGGATGGCTCTCGCGCTCCACCCGCCGCTCCTCCGCCGACTGCGCCAGCGCATTCGAGCGCAGCTCCGCGCGCTTCGAACGGTGCTGCGGAAGATCCGCCACACGCTTACGGGCTTCCTCGAGCCACGACTCGTAGGCCGAGATGTTCTCCGGGTGAGCCGGCCACAGTCTGTCCGCATCCGAGAGTAGGTCCTCCAGGTCCTGCAACGCCGAGAGACGCAGCACCTCGCCCGCCTTCTTCGTCGCAGCATCCGCCTCACGGTCCGCGCGCTGCTCGTTCTGCTTGGCGACCTGGGCCTGGTTGCGGGCCTCCGCGGCGCTCGCCTCGGCCTCGATGGTCTTCTGCGCGAGCGCCCGGTTCGTGCGCACGTTCGACACCAGCAGCAGCGCGATCACCGTGAACGTCACCGCCACGATCGCCGCCGCCGAGCTCTTGCCCGGGTTGCGCTTCACCCACTTGAGCGTGCGATCGACGCGCGTCGGCGGCGTCGCATGGATCGGCTCGTTCGCCAGATAGCGCCGCAGGTCCGCCGCGAACGACTGCATCGTCGCGTAGCGCTTGTCGCGCTCCTTCTCCAGCGCGTGCAGCGCGATCACCGCCAGATCGCGCGGGATCTTCGAGCGCAGCGTGCGCGGGTCCGGCGGATCCTTGGTCACGATCTGCTCGGCCACCTGCTGCGAGGTGTCGCCCTCGAACGGCCGGCGCAGGGCGAGCAGCTCGTACAGCACGACCCCGAGCGAGAAGACGTCCGTGCGATGGTCGAGCCCCATGCGCTTCGCCATCGCCTGCTCGGGGCTCATGTAGAGATACGTGCCCGCGAAGTCGCCCGTCACCGACAGCGCCGCCTCGTCCGTCAGGCGCGCCAGGCCGAAGTCGGTCACCTTCGGATGGTCGTCGCTCGTGATCAGCACGTTCTGCGGCTTCACGTCGCGGTGGATCACGTTCGCCGCGTGCGCCGCCTGCAGCGCCTCCGCGATCTCCGCCACGAAGCGCGCCACGTGCCGGTCGTAGCCCGCCGGCAGCGCGCCCGCACGCGTCGCCTCGTCCAGGAAATCCTTCAGCGTCCAGGCGCCGCCAACGAGCTCCATCGCGATCCAGGCGAGGTCGTCCGACGTGCCGTGCCCGTACACCGACACGATGCCCGGATGCGAGAGCCTTCCCCCAGCGCGCGCCTCACGCGCGAACAGCTCGAGCTGGTGCGCCGTCACGCGCTCCGGTCGCACGAACTTCACCGCCACGCGCCGCTCGAGCGCGACCTGCTCGGCCTCCCACACCTGACCCATCCCGCCCTGACCGAGCAGCGCCACCAGACGGAAGT
>JABFRZ010000248.1 GCA_013140785.1 Planctomycetota bacterium
CGCCGGGTCCGCGGTACGTCCCACCGTGAGCGGCAGCGATGCCGGCCAGCACGACGAGTGCGCACGCAAAGAGCGAGGAACGAAGCGGGTTCACTGCGAGCGGCATGGGTGCTTGCCGATCTCGCATGGCAAGCATCGGGCCACGGGCGAAGACCGTTTCCGGCCGCTTCGAACCGGCCCGCGTGCGCAAGCGATCACCCACGGAGCGGGAACGCCCTCCGCAGCCGGATAGCATGCTCACCCAATGAAGTCGTCTGTGCCCGCTCTCTTCCTCGCTCTGCTTCCACAGGACCCGAGCGCCCGCGCTCCAGAGGCCGAGCGCGGCTTGCGCCTCTCTGACCCGCGCGCAGCCGCGGGCTACGTGCTCTTCTCGCCGCTGCGCGCGCGCAAGACCTATCTGATCGACGTCCACGGCGAGGTGCTGCACACCTGGGACAGCCCGCATCCGCCGCTCTCCGTCTATCTGCTCGACGACGGCACGCTGCTGCGCGCTGGGCGCATCGACGACAACCCGACCTTTCACGGCGGCGGGCTCGGCGGGCGCATCCAGCAGCTCGCGCAGAACGGCAGCGTGCTGTGGGAGTACGTGCTCTCGGACGCGGAGCGCAGCCTGCACCACGACATCGAGCCACTGCCGAACGGCAACGTGCTCGCGCTCGCGTGGGAGAGCCTGAGCCACGCCGAGGCCGTGGCGCTCGGGCGCGAGCCGAAGGCGACGCACGCCAAGGGCTGGTGGCCGTGCTGGGTGCTCGAGATCCGGCCCACGCGCCCCTCCGGCGGCGAGATCGTGTGGGAGTGGCACGCCAAGGACCATCTGATCCAGGACTTCGATCCGGAGAAGCCCGGCTTCGGTTCGGTGCCGGATGATCCAGGACGCATCGACGTCAACGCGGACCACCGCTCCGATTCGCCGATGACCACGGAGGAGCTCGAGCTCGCCGAGAAGCAGGCCGAGGAGATGCGCGCGCTCGGCTATGCGGGCGGCGAAGACGCGGACGATGACGGCGCGCCGGCGGCGCGCGGCGCCAAGCCGCAGCAGAGCGGCGACTGGCTGCACCTGAACAGCGTGGACTACCAGCCATCGACCGACCTGATCCTGCTCTCGACGCCGGAGCTGTGCGAGATCTGGGTCATCGACCACTCGACCACGAGCGCGCAGGCGCGCGGCTCGCGCGGCGGCCGCTACGGAAAGGGCGGCGACTTGCTCTACCGCTGGGGCAACCCGCGCATGTACGGCCTCGGCGGCGCGGCCGACCAGCGACTCTTCTACCAGCACCAGGCCGACTGGGTGCGCCCCGGGCAACCCGGCGCGGGCCACGTGACGCTTTTCAACAACGGCTCGAAGCGACCTGGGAAGGAATACAGCTCGATCGAGGAGCTCGTGCTCCCCTTCGATCCGGTCAAGGGCTTCGCGCGCGACAGCGGCCAGCCGTTCGAGCCGCTCGAGCCCGCGTGGAGCTACTCGGACCCCGACGATTTCTACTCGTTCTTCATCTCCGGCTGCCACCGCCTCGCGAACGGCAACACCTTCGTGTGCTCGGGCAAGCAAGGCCGCTTCTTCGAGCTGGACCCGGCGAAGGAGATCGTGTGGGAGTACTGGAACCCGCACGGCGGCGAGCTCGAGATGGGCATGGGCCGCGCGGGCGGTCCGCCGCCGGATGCACCTCCTCCGGCCGGACTTCCTCCGGACCAGGCCGCGGGCGCACCGCCGGGCGGCGGCAACCCCGTCGAAAAAACCTCGTGCTTCCGCGCAACCAAGCTCGCGCCCGATCACCCAGGCCTGAAGGCGCTCGGCATCGTGAAGTAGCTGCGCGGTCGAGCTCTACGATTGCCTCATCTGGTCGCCACGTTCCAGGCGGCGAGGTTGCGCTCGATCTGACGCGCGTGGATCTCGAGGTGCTCGGCGTAGGTCGTGAGCCACGTCTCGGCGGTGTAGCGCCCGGACTCGGAGTGCGTGCCCTCGCGCGCCCAGAACTCGGGCGGGAAGCGCCGGATCAGGTCGGAGGTCCACGCGCGCACCTGATCGATCTGGCAGAGGGCCAGCTCCAGCGGCAAGGCGTGGTAGTCGAAACGCTGCGCCCAGCGATCCGGGTCGTAGCCCAGGATCGTCGGTCGTTCCTCGCCCGTCAGGAAGCGGATGCGCGTCGAGGAGACGGTCTCGCTGTCGGCGCAGTGACACACGACCTCGTGCGCGGACCACTTCCCGGGCGCGGGCCGCCACTTCAGCGCGTCGGCGGGCTTGCGCTCCACGGCCGCGCGCAGGAGCCCAGGGCCCCGCGCGTAGCATTCGATCAAGGACAGGCGCTCTTTCGGCGTCATCGGCGCGAGACCGCGGTTGGCTCGCGATCCGATCCGCAGGTTACTTCCCATGCCTCACTCGCGCTCGGTCGCTTGTGTGATTACTGGAACGCCTAGGCGCGGCGGCGACCGAGCACTCTACGGGCCGGTACTTCGGAGACGGCTCTATCAGCGAATCGCCGCACGCTCGCGCAGTCGAGGGAGCGGTGCGAGGTAGAGCTCGTGGACGTCTTCCTCGTCCTGGTCGGCCGTGTAGAGGACGAAGCGGCCGGCGGGATCGAGGCGGAAGCCGCGCTCTGCCAGGCCCGGTGCGAGCAATGCCACCCCCTGACGAGAGCAGGAGCCTACTCGGATCGCGAGGGCCGCCGGGCCTCACTCAACGCGCGCACGCGGCGCTCGATCCACTCTTCCCGGTGGCGATTCGCCTCCTCGAGCGTGCGGAACCTGCGACAGCCGCGCGGAGACGGACCGTACCTCAGGGTCGGGTAGGTCTCGAAGTCCTCGGCGCGGATCTGGTCGATCTCCGGATCGCTCCAGAGCGATCGGAGGGCCGCCTTGAGGCGTTCGATGTTCGCGGGCCCCGCTCGCACGACGAAGTCGATGACCTCCGTGGCTCGGACGATCCCGTGCAGGTTGACCGCCACGCCGCCGACGAGGACGTACTCGACCTGCGCCTGCTCGAAGGCGCGGAGGATGTCCAGGAAGCGGCCGAAGTCCATCGGGCTGGAGAAAGGTACCGCCGCGAGAGCGCGAGGCTTCTTCGTGCCCGGGTGGCCTGCGGGGCCCCCAGGAGCAGACGCTCCCAAGAGATCTTGCTTGGGCTGGGAGATCGGCCGCGGAAGCGTGTGTTGGGGGGGTGGCGGGAGCTCGCTCCCGCTTCCTACCCCGAAGATCTCCCTCGAAGAGGCCGTCTCCATGCATCCGTCGATCACCGCCCTCACCGCCGTCGCGCTGCCCGCGAGCGCGTTCCTCACACTTTCCCTGGCCCATCCGAGCGAGCCCGGGACCGCCCCGTCCGGGACCACGATCCCCGCGCCCTCCGACCCGCGGACGGAGGCCCCGGCCACGGTCGGGACGCGCCTCCTCGACCTCGACGGTGACGGCGCGCTGGACATCCTCGGCCTGCACGCCGACGGCTCGCTCTCGGTGCAGCACAACGTCGGCCCGCGGCGATTCGCCCTTGTGGAGCAAGTGCTGCCGTGCGTCGAGGTCCAGGACGTCCTGTGCACGGACCTCGACGGCGACGGACGCCCGGACCTCTACCTCGTCAGCCCGGGCGCGGATCTGGCCCTCCTCGGCGACGGCGGCGGGCGTTTCCGCGACGGAACGCGCGAGTTCGGCCTCACCGAGTCGGGTTCCGGACTCTCGGCCGAGCGCCGCGACGTGGACGGCGACGGGCTCCAGGACCTGCTCGTGCACAACCAGGGCTCGGACGTCCTCTTCTGGGCGCGCGGCGACGGCGCCTTCACGCGCGAGGAGCGCACGGCGGACGGCCTCGCGGCGCCGGTCGCGACGGTGATCCCGACGCCGCCCGGCGGCTTCCTCGTCGCTCCCGCTGCCCCCACCGGGTCGCAACCTGGCTTGGATCCGAGCTCCGACACGACCACGACGGGCGGCCGTAGCGCGTTCTCCGGCTCGCCCGGTGCGCCGGCCGGCGGCAAGGGACTCGGCGGCGCGCAGCCGCCCTCGACGCTGGCCCCGATCATGCCTTGGCCTTGGAACATGGACGCGCTCTACGTGAACGACAACATGAACGAGGTCGGCAGTGCCGACATCATCGACGGCTCGCTGACCGGCGCGGACGTCTCCACCGGCAGCGGGAACGTCACCTTCGCCGGCGCCACGGTAACCGCCAACAAGGGGATCTTCGGGCTTGGGAGCGTCGCTTCGGGCGCCGACTCGACAGTCTCGGGGGGCTTCTTCAATGTGGCCTCAGGCCAAGAATCAACAGTCTCGGGAGGCATCGGGAATGAAGCCCATGCCAGCGACTCGACGATCTCGGGAGGCAGCAGCAACATCGCTGACGGAGCCTACGCGACGATTCCGGGGGGGGTAAACAACATCGCCCTAGGCCAGTTCAGCTTCGCAGCCGGCCGCCGCGCCAAGGCCAACCATCTGGGCTCGTTCGTCTGGGGCGACTGCACCCTCGCCAGCAACAAAACCTCCTCCGCGGACGACGAGTTCAACGTCTACGCCGAGGGCGGGATGCGCGTGTTCACGGTGGGCCAGACCTCGCCTACCCTGGGTGTGGACTCGGGTGGCAACGTCCACCTGGCGGCGGGGATTCTGTTGGATTTTGCAGGTACGGGGCACATCCAATCCACCGGCGGGCTTTTGCATCTGAATCCCTTTGCGGGAGCCGGCGACGTCGTCGTGGCCGGAGGTGGCGGATCGGGAAACCTCGTCGTGTATACGAACGCCTTCAAACCGGGCGGCGGCTCGTGGAGCGTGCTCTCCGATCGGCGCGCGAAGCATGACATCCAGCCGCTCACGGGTGCCCTCGACAAGGTCCTCGAATTGGCGGGCAAGACCTACGAGTACAACGACCCCACCGCGCTCGGCGCGACCGCGGGCGAGTGCGTCGGCTTCATCGCTCAAGACGTCGAGCAGGTCTTCCCGGAGTGGGTCAGCGAGCTGGCCGACGGCACGAAGACGCTCAACATCCGCGGCTTCGAGGCCCTGACTGTCGAGGCCCTGCGCGACCTGCGCACCGAGAAGGACGCGGCCGTGGCCAAGCTCGAGAGCGAGAACGCCGAGCTGCGCCAGCGCGTTGAGGCCCTCGAGGCGGTCCAGACCGAGGTCGCGAGTCTGAAGGCCGCCCTGGCGACGCTGGTCGAGAACCGCTGAGTTCGGGGAGAGCGTGGTCCTCGCGGACCACGCTCGACCGGCTTCGTGAGCGCCGCCGCAACTCCTCCGGGAGCTGCGGCGGCGCGCTCATTTCAGCGCGCGTTCGAGCGCGGCGCCGAGCGCGAGCTGGTGCGCGACCTTGCGGTCGAAGGCGTCGAGGCCGGTCTCCTGCGCGAGGGCCGACAGGACCGCCTCGGGCGTGTCGTGCTCGGCCAGGAGGCGCGTGACCATCGGCGCAACGCGCGTCACGGCCGCGCGGCGGGCCTCGCGCGCGGCGAGACGCGTGCGCACAGGTTCGGGCTCCCAGATGCGCGCGGTGTCGTCGCCCGAGGAAGAGATCAACCGCTCGCCGTCCCAGGCGAGCGAGGCCACGTGGTCGGTGTGGTCACCGAGCATTCCCACCGCGGCGAACGTGCGCATGTCCCACAGGCGGATGGTCTTGTCGCGGCCGCCGCTCGCGAGGCGCGTGCCGTCGGGGCTGAAGGCCAGGGTCAGGACCTGGAGGTCGTGACCGATCAGCGTGGTGACGAGCGTGCCACTCTCCACCTCCCACAGGCGCACGCTCCCATCCCTGTCGCCGGTCGCGAGCCAGCGGTCATCCGGGCTGAAAGCCGCTACGCCCGTGCCTTTCGAGCCGAAGCGGCGCAGCTCGGCGAAAGTGCCGGCATCCAGCAGGCTCACGTCGGCATCAGGGCCGTCGTTCGTGCGCTTCACGAAGCAGATGAACCGGCCGTCGTGGCTCCAGGCGCGGATGGAGCCCGGGATCCTGGCGAGGCGCTCACCCGTGGCGACGGCGAAGGTAGTCGTTTCGAGGAGCGAGGCGACGGCGACCACCTGCCCCTCGGGATCGAAGGCGAGATTGAAGAGCGCGGTCGCGGATGGGACGTGCGTCACGCGACCCGCGCGGGTGTCCAGCAGGAGGAGCTCGTAAACCTCGTCCGGCAGGCGAGCAACGGTCGCCGCGAGGGTGTGACCGTCGGGCGAGACGGCTAGGTCGTAGACGAGCTCCTTGGGTCCGAGACACGTGGCCACCGGCTCGCCCGAGTCGGCGTCCCAGAGGCGCAGTGCCCCGCGCTTCTCCATCATTCCATCCCAGGCGGCGGTGGCGATGAGGCCCGTGCCGGTCACGGGCAAGGCGCTCCTCAGGGTGTTGCCATGGCCCTCGAGGACGTGGGTCGCGCGGCCTCCGAGGTTCCAGGTCACGAGACTCCCCTCCATCGTCAGGCTCGCCACTTCCTCGTCCGAGGGGTAGAGGAGGGCGTGCGGGTCGAGGTCCTCCGCACCGAAGCTCGCGAGCAGCGCCTGCGTGGCGATGTCGAAGACGCGGACCGTGCGGTCGCGTGCGAGCGTCGCGCAACGGCGCTCGTCCGGGCTGAAGGCGACCGCGAGGACTTCCTGCGGGTGGACGAGGGTTGCGAGGCACGTGGCGGAGGACGTGGTGATGTCCCAGAAGCGCGCGGTCTGATCGAGGGAGGCCGTGAGGAGGCGGCGCCCGTCACGGGAGAAGGCCGCGTCCACGGCGAGGTTCGTGTGGCCGACGAGCGTGCTCTTCAGCTCGAGCGAGTCTCGGTCGTGGATCCACACGGCGCGCCCCGAGCTCAGCGCCACGAGCGGGACGTCACGGGCGAAGAAGGGGGTGTAACCGCACCGCTCCTCCTTGCGGAGTTCCTTTCGGAGCGCGCCATCCGGGCCGAGAACGAACACGGTCGGGGCGTCCCGCGAACCGAACAACCACAACGAGCCGTCGGGGTCGGGAGATGAAAGCCACCCGGTGGCTCGCTCGTCGTCGGAGGGAAAGAGGTCGGGCGGCCGTGGGAGATCGGCGCGCACGCCTCTCTCTACGTTCCATTCGCGCCAGCGCAGCGCCGTCGTGCTCTTGTACTCGTGTGCGGAGACCATCCACACCCGTCGATCGTCCGGGGAGGGCGTCGCGCTCGTGAACCGGTCCGCCAGCGGTTCGAGCGGCGGGATCTCGGTCAGGAGCTCGCCACTCGTGAGGCTCCAGCGGCGGACAGGGCCGTTCGCGATGGGGTAGATGTGCCAGTAGGAGGCACGGTCCGCGCTCAGGATCAGGCGCTGCTCGAGTTCGATGTGGCTGCTCGGCGTCGCAAGGTGTCGCTCCTGCCGGCGCACGCTCGAGTCGAGCTGGGCCTCGAGCACGCGCCACTCCCAGCCGCGCAGCTCGGCGGGCGCGGCCTCGAGGTACGTGCGAGCGGCGGCCATCTCGGCGCGCTGGAGAGCCGCACCCGCGAGCTGCAGCTTCGAGGAGTAGACCTCGCGCCGCGCTTCGGCTGCGTTGGCTTTCGCGGCACGTGCCTGCCAGAGGGTCGCCGCGAGCCCGCCGAGGAGCGTCACGAACACCGCGACGAGGCCCGTGACGAGCCCGCGGTGCGGCGCAGGGTCTTCCTCAGGCGGTACAACGCGCTCGCCGGCCGCGCCTGGATCGGCAGGTGCTCGAGGTGGCGGCGCAGATCGGCGGCGAGCGCGTTGTACCGCCTGAGG
>JABFRZ010000198.1 GCA_013140785.1 Planctomycetota bacterium
CGTCTACGCGCTGCCCGGCACCTACGACGTGACCCTGGTCGTCGACGCCGCCGGGGCCGCCGACGACCAGGGTCACGTCGTAGGTGCCGGGCAGCGCGTAGACGTGGGCTGGGTTGGTCTCGTTCGAAACAGCGCCGTCGCCGAAGGTCCACGAGCGCGCCGTGATCAGGCCGAACGATTCATCCGTGAACTGCACATTGAGCGGCGCGAAGCCTGTGCTCGTCGCGACCCCGAAGCCGGCCGTCGGCGGCGGCTCGGCCACGACCACGAGGTCGATGCGCAGCTCCTCGTCGGTTCCGGCCGGCCCGCTCGCGACCAGGCTCACGCTGTAGGTGCCCGGCACGAGGTAGACGTGCTCCGGATCGCTCTCGAAGGCGCTCGTGCCGTCGCCGAAGTCCCAGGCCCAGTTGGTGACGAGGCCTAGGGAAACGTCGGTGAATTGCACCGCGAGCGGCGCGATGCCGCTCGTGAGCGGAGCGCTGAAGGCTGCGACCGGCGTCGGGTCGGCCACATGGATGAGAGAGCTCTTGATCTTGGTGCTCGCGCCATGCGGGTTCGCTACGCCGAGCTCCACCGTATAGCTGCCCGGCTGGGCGTAGGTGTTCGTCGGGCTCTCCTCAAGCGAGCTCTGGCCGTCCCCGAAGCTCCACAGGCGGCTGGTCACGAGCCCGCTCGACTGGTCCGTGAACTGCACCGTCATGGGCGCGAAGCCGGTGGTCGAGGAAACCAGGAACTCCGCCACCGGCGGCGGCTCGCTGACGACGATCAGGTCGGTGCGCGTCGCACTGTCGCTCCCGTCCGGGCCGCTGACCGTCAACGTCACCGCGTAGGTCCCGACCTGGTCGTAGACGTGCGTCGGGTTGGCCGCGCTCGTGAACGAGCCGTCGCCGAAGCTCCACAGGTGGCTGGTCACGTTGCCGGTCGAGCGGTCGCCGAATTGGACCTGGAGCGGAGCTGGGCCCGCCAGCGGCGCGGCGACCAAGTCGGCGGCGGGGATCGGGCTCGTCACCACGATCCAGTCGGCGCGCGCCTCGCTGTCGCTGCCGTAGGCGCCCGCAGCCGTCAATGTCACCGTATAGGTGCCGGGCGCGGCGTAGGTGTGCTGCGGGCTCGGCTCGCTCGAGACGGCCCCGTCGCCGAAGCTCCACGACCAGGTGCTCACGGCGCCGGTCGAGAGATCGGTGAACTGCACCGGGTGCGGCGCGAAGCCCGCGCGCGCGTCGGCTGCGAACTGCGCCTCGGGTACCAGGTCCTCGGCCACGATCAGGGCCGTGGACGTGCGCGTGTCCACGCCGTTCGGACCGCTCACGCTCAAGCTGACGGTATGGGTGCCGGCCGCGAAGTCGTGCGCGGGGTGGCGCGCGCTGGAGAAGCCGCTGTCGCCGAAGTCCCACCACCAGCTCGTCACATCGCCCTCCGAAAGGTCCGTGAACTGCACCGCGAGCGGAGCCAGCCCGCGCGTGGGCGTGGCCGAGAAGTCGGCCAGCGGTCCGGCCACCACGGTGACGTGCGCCCGCTTCAGCTCGACGTCGCGGCCCTTCGGCCCCCGGGCCGTGAGCTGGATGTCGTAGGTTCCGGGCGACGCGAACGTCTTGGTGGGGTTCTGCAGGCTCGACTGGTTTCCGTCGGCGAAGTTCCACACCCAGGCCGTGACCTCGCCCGTGCAGGCGTCGCTGAAGGCGACCGTGAGGGGCGCGACGCCGTGCGTCCGGCTGGCCGTGAAGTCCGCGGCCGGCGCGCTGCCGTCGTTGAGCTGGAGCAGGTAGATCGAGCCGCGGTTCGGGCTGCCGTCGTCGTCGTTGCGGCAGCCGACGGCCAGGTTGAAGAGGCCGTCGCCGCTCGCGCCGCCGAGCCGGCACAGGGCGCTGCCGAACCAGTCGTACTGGTCGAGCGAGTAGGGCAGGTCGCCCGAGACGTCGCCGATCTTCACCCACGACTTGACGCTCGCATCCGCGTTCAAGAACAGCACGTAGACCGCGCCCACGTCGGCGTCGGGATTGCCCGGGATGCCGCCGTCGTCGTCCTTGACCGCGCCCACGGCGACATCGTTCACGCCGTCACCGTCCAGGTCGCCGAGGTTCGCGACCGAGGTCCCGAACTGGTCGATGTCGTCGAGTTGCGCGCCGAAGCCGCCCTCCAGCTCGTCGATCTCGCGCGCGCTCTTGAGGCTGCCGTCCGCGTTCAGGAGCAGGATCCAGAGCGAGCCCTGGTTGACCCCGCCGTCGTCGTCCAGCACGGCCCCGGCCGCGATGTCGGTCACGCCGTCGCCGTCGAAATCGCCGAGGTTCGTGGTCGAGAAGCCGAACCAGTCGCCGGGCTTGAGCGCGAGGCCCGAGCTGAGCCTGCTGATGCGACGGTAGCTCTTGACCGTGCCGTTCGCGTTCAAGAACAGGACGTGCAGCGCGCCCGTGTTCGTGCCGCCCTCGTCGTCCTCGGGCGTGCCCACGACGATGTCCGTGTGGCCGTCGCCGTCCATGTCGCCGAGCGCCGTGATCGAGCGCCCGAACTCGTCGTGGATGCGCAGCGAGACCGGCAGGCCACCGGCGAGTGTGCTGATCTTCTGCGAACTCTTGACCGTGCCGTCGGCGTTCAAGAACAGCACGTAGACGGCGCCCTTGTTCGCGCCGCCGTCGTCGTCGTAGTTGGAGCTCACCGCCACGTCCACGACGCCGTCCCCGTCCAGGTCACCCAGACAGGCCGCGGCGCGTCCGAACTGGTCGCCCGGGTCGAGCCGACCGGAGAAGTTCCCCTCCAGGTCGCTGATTTTCTGCCAGGCCTTCACGAAGCCGTTCGCGTGCAGGAACAGCACGTAGACCGAGCCCTTGTCCACGCCGCCGTCGTCGTCGGTGTGCGCGCCGACCAAAAGATCGCTGACGCCGTCGCCGTCCAGGTCGCCCAGATTGACGATCGAGCGCCCGAACTGGTCCTCCTCGTCGAGCAGAGCTGTGAAGCCGCCCGCGGTGTCGCTGATCTTCTGGGCCGAGACGACGTGCCCGACCTGCGCCCGGGTGGTGCTCCCCGCCAGGACGGAGAAGAGGATTCCGAGCGTCGCGCTGAAGACGAAGGTGGTGTCGATCCTGGCGTGCATTCTCTCCCCTGCTCCCCTGCTCCCCTGCTGCCCCTGCTGCCCCTGCGGCCGGAGCCTCCCGGCCCCGGACACCTCGGGGAAAGATGCCCGAGGATGGCGGCGCGTGCGGCGAGAATCCGGCCGGGCGCTACTTCGCCGCGCCGAAGTCGCGCAGCGCCTGCTCGAGCACGGCAACCGATTCCGCCCCGCGCGCCTTCAACCAATGCAGCTGGCTCTCGGCACCGGCCCTATTCCCGAGCCCGAGCAGCGCCAGCGCCAGGTTGAAGCGCGTGTCGGCGTGCTCGGGATCGAGCGCCAGCGCCTTGCCATACAGCTCGGCCGCCGAGGCAAGTCTCTCCTGCCGGTGCAGAACGATGGCCCAGTCGCTGAGCGTGGCGAAATGGCGTGGATCGGCCGCCAGCGCGCGCTGAAAGAACTTCTGGGCCTCGTCCAGACGGCCCGCGACCGCGCGCTCACGGCCGAACTCGTGCAAGAGGTCGGCGGGCGTGGAGCGCAACACCGTCATGCGTCCGCGCGCGAACTCGCTGGCCGGGCCCGCGAGCCCGCGCGCTTCCAGACGCGGCTCGAAAAAATCGGCGTCGCTCGGGAGTCCCGGGAACATCCAGCGCCCCGTGAAGGGCGAGGCGGCGTCGAACTGGGCGCCGTCGCCGAGATCGCACAGCGCTCGGTCGCGGAGCAGCTGCTCGGCGCTCACCGGACCCAGATAGATCACGCGCAGCGCGCCCTGGGCATCGATCAGGAAGCTGGCCGGCAGCGGCAGGCGCCGCTCGCTGTCCCGGAGAATGGCCGCCAGCGCGTCCAGGAGCTCGAGCGCGGGAGGCGTGGCCGTGGCCCACGGGAACGGCCAGCCGCGTTCGCTCAGGAAGGCGGCGGCGCGCGCGCGTTGCTCGAATGGCTCGACCGAGAGCGCCAATGGCGCGAGGCCGGCGCGCTCGAACTCGGTCGCGTGGCGCGCGTGCTCGTCGAGCTCGCGCACGCACGGCGCGCAGCTGGTGGAGAAGAGTTCGAGCAGAACTGACTTGCCCGTACCCGTCCCCGCGCCACCGGCCTGCAGGCCGAACAGGGGCAGACTCGAGCCGTTCTCGGCCACGACATCGAGGCGCGGCATCGGGACGGGCCGCACGAGCGCGAGGCGCGCGCCAAGCGTGACGGGCGGAGCGACGGGCTTCGAAGCCGCGAAGCTCTTGGCGCGCGTGAGCTCCAAGGGTTCGGCGCGCCCGCTGCCCTGCACCAGACGCCAGGCCTTGCCGGGCTCGACCCCGCCGAAGTCCTCGGCTTCCCCGCCGGGCCAGGTCACGCGCACGCCAGCGATCTTCCGCCCGGGCGCCCCAAGTCCGAACGTGAGCCGCGTCGAGGACTGGGCCAGATAGCCCTCGCCCGCGCGCACCCCGCGCAAGAGCAGCTGCACTTCCTTGCGCTCGTCGATCAAGCTCAGCTCTACCCGCGCACCTATCGCATCGCGGTTCACGCGCGTGCCACGCAGCTCGAGCGTCACGCTAGCGTTCCCTGTGTCCTGGTCGTTGCGCAGGAAGCGCAGGCGCGGTCCGGTGCGGTTGGTCAGGAACACGTCCTGGTCGCCGTCAGAGTCCCAGTCCACCAGCACGGTGCCGCGCGCGTCGTCGGGGAAATCGAAGCCGCTGGCGGCCGAGACGTTGGCGAAGCCGCGGCCCGCCAGGTTGAGGAAGGCGCAGTTCTGCTCGCGCCCCGACCAGGAATACCCGCGCCGCAGGAGCTTGTTGAGGGCCGACCAGGCGCTGCGGTAGGCGCTGGCGGCGTCAAGTGTGGCACCGCCAGGCGTGGCGTCAACCGTGGCGCTGCCGGCGGCCAGGGCTTCGAGCGGGGATTGCGACACGACCTGCCGCCAGAAGAAACTTCACAAGTCGTCGCTCAGCTCCTCGGTCAGGAAGCCGTTGGGCGACAACAGGTCCTGCCAACCGTCGTTGTTCAGGTCGGCGAAGAGCGCGCCCCAGGCCCAGCGACCCATGGCCACGTTCAACGGACTCGCCGGCGTAACGTCTTCGAAGGTGCCGTCGCCTTCGTTGCGATACAGCGTGTTGCCGCGCGAGTGGCGTTGGTAGTGCGCGCGCACCTCGGCGCTGGCCTCGGCCTGGAAGCGGGCCTGGAAGGCGATGCGATTCCCGGCCGAGGAGTACATGTTGCTCACGTACAGATCGAAGTCCCCGTCACCGTCGTAGTCGCCCCAGGTGACGCCCATGCCGGCCGAGATGTCGTCGGCCCCGGCCTCGGCGCCAACGTCGCGGAACGTGCCGCCGTCGTTCCGATACAGGTTGTCGCGCCCGAAATCGTTGGCCACGTAGAGATCGGGATCGCCGTCCATGTCGTAGTCCTCGAACGAGGCCGCGAAGCTGAAGCGGCGGTTGTTCTGGTCGAGTCCGCGCTGCGCGGTAGCCTCGACGAAGACCCAGTCGCCGCGGTTCTCGAACAGCTTGTTGGGCATGCCGTTGCTCGCGTCGTGGTACGGAACCGGCAGGGCCGCGTGGTCGTAGGGCGAGGCGTAAGCGCAGGCGTAGAGGTCGAGATCGCCGTCGAGATCGATGTCGGCCGCGGCCAGCGAGGTCGTGTCGGGTGAGTCGAGCGCGCCGGCCAGCCAGAAGCGCGCGCGGCCGTCGTTCGCGAGCAGCAGCAGGCGCTCGGCCGCGCTCACCACCAGGTCGCGGTCGCCGTCGTCGTCGAGATCGACCAGCAGCGCCGCGCGCGAGAAGTCGAGGAAGTCCACACCCGCCTCGGCCGAGGCATCGACCACCCTGCCGTCGGGTTGGTGCAGGAGGAGCTTGTTGGGCAGCCCGCCCGGCTGGCACAGGTAGAGATCCTCCAGCCCGTCGCCGTTCACGTCCCCCACCGCGATCCCGGCCGCGTGTCCGAGCAAGGGCAGGCCGAGGCGCGTGTCGAAGCGCGCGCGCCAGCTGGAAAGGCCCGGCAGGAGTTGCTCGGACCAGGCCGGCAGCGCGCCCAACACGGCCTCGCTGCAGTCGGCGAACAGGCGCGGGCTCGCGGCACGCGCCTGAACCTCGTGCTGGTCGAGGACCTCCACGCTCCAGAGGCGCGGAGGAACCTTGCCCGCGGGGTCTTCGAACCAGTGACATTGCCACCAAGCGTTGTGCTGGGCAGCGCCACCGTCTCGCAGGCCATCGACGAGGAGCACGGCCTCGGTCACGAGCCCGGGCTTCCCCGGCACGCCCTCCTCGTACACGCGCACGAACTTGAACTTGGCGTGGACCTCGCTCGCGCCCGCGATCATGCCCATCAGCCGCTGCATGAACCCGACCCTGTCGGTGGTCGGGTTGGCCGCCTTGGCGGCCGTCGCTTCGCCGCGCGCTTCCGTCACGCGGAGCACGCGGAAAGCCGCGTCCGCGAAGACCTCCTGGCTCGACGCGGGATGAGTGAAGGAGAAGTCCTCCGCGAAGACGCCGGCCAGGGCTTCGCCTCCAGCGCTGGCAGGCTGCTCGAGGACCTTCGCGATTTTCTTGAGCTGGGCTGCGACCGCGTCCGAGCGCGCCTCGCTGTGCCAGCCGCTCGCCTCGGGATTCAGCGCGGCCGCGAGGTTGCCCTGGAGGACTTCGCCGAGGCGCTCGAACGGCTCGCCAGGCAGCACGTCTTCCCCCTGCGCCCAGGCGACGCTCGCAGCCAGGAACAGGCCGCAGGCGCGTGAGCACGAACAGGACAGCAGGGTTCGCACAAGGCGCACGATGGTACCGGGCCGCCTTCCTTGCCGCTTCTCGGCCCGGCCGCTATCCTCCCCGCCCCTCCCGCGGAGAGGTGGCCGAGTGGCCGAAGGCGCTTGATTGCTAATCAGGTGACTCCTCACAAGGGGGTCCGCGGGTTCGAATCCCGCCCTCTCCGCCACTAACCTGGACGCGTGGTGAAGCTCCTGGTCTTGGCCTTGCTCCTCGGCGCCACCGGCTGCCGTACCCGCCGCTACCTCGAGATCACCTCCAGCCCGCCGGGGGCCGAGGTGCGCTTGGACGACGAGGCCGTCGGGCGCACGCCGCTCAAGGTCCCGTTCGAGCACTACGGCACGCGGCGCATCACCTACTATCTCGCCGGGTACCGCAGCTACTCGCGGCGCGTTCGCCTCAAGCCTCCCTGGCACGCGCGCTTTCCGATCGACATCGTGACCGAAGTGCTCCTGCCGCTCGGGTTGACCGACCGGCGAGCCGTCCACCAGGACCTGGTGCAGGGTGCCGAGGTCATGAGCCTGCCCAGTCTGCGCTCGGTGATCGAGCGCGCCGATGTGCTGCGCCAATCGGGCCCCGAGGGTCCCCGCGACTTGCCGGAGGTGGCCCCCGCGGTCGTGCCGAGCGAAGCCGAACCTGCTCCCGAAGAGCCTGCTCCCCACGATCCCGTGCCGCCCGAGCCCGCGCCGAGGACCTCGTGAAGACAGCCAAGAGCAACTGCTGAGAATCACCGCGTGAAGATGCCGCCCCTTGCCAGCGCGACCCCCGAAGCGCATCGCGCCTTGGCGGGGAAACGCGCGCTGGTGATGGGCCTCGGCAGCTTCGGCGGCGGCGCCGGAGCGTTGCGCTACCTGGCGGGTC
>JABFRZ010000064.1 GCA_013140785.1 Planctomycetota bacterium
CGTGGCCGGCCCGGCCATGCCCACGCGCGGGTGAGTGGCCAGGAACTCGACCAGGGTGGCGAGCGCACCTGGATCCAAGGCCGCGTCCGGGTTGAGGAGCAGGAAGTAGTCGGGCGGGTCGGGCCGAGCCAGGGCTGCCCGCAGGGCCAGGTTGTTGCCGGCCCCGAAGCCCCCGTTGGTGGGGCTCTCCTGGAGGATCGCCCAGGTCCCCATCCCGCGCGCATCCAAAGCCCCTCGGATGCGCTCGGCCGAGCCGTCTCCCGAGGCATTGTCAACCACAACGGCCCGCAGTTCCCCCACTTGCGTACGCTCCCGCTCCAGCGAGGCCAACGCACGCAGGGCGAGATCCGGCGTCCGATAGTTGACGGTCACGGCCAGGACCTTGGCCCGGCGAGGAGGGGCGGCGAGCGGCATCGCTGGCAGAAAAAAGTGTCCCTGGAGGAGCCCCAGTCCGGGCTCCCACGGGCGACTCCTGCATCGGCAGGCTCACCCCCCGGGGTTCGGCTTTTTCCCCGAGAGATCGCCTTTCTCCCCACCGAACCGGGCAGACGCAGCTATCATCCGAACGGTCAACCCCCTCGAATGCGGCCTGCTCGAATGCAGCCTGGGTTCTTGGAACCGAATGCCCGCTCCCCCCGTCCAGAGTGCACTTGGTGCTCTGCCTCGGGGCTCCAAGCGGGGTACGGTTCCTGAGCCACCCATGCCAGCGCCGTCGTGCGTGAGCATTAGAGGCGTCTTCAACCTGTCACACTCTCTCAGACGAATGCATCCCCTAGGAAAGGTGAACATGATGGTTCCCAAGAAGTCCCTGATTCTCGCCGGTGCCGCCCTCGCAATGCTCGGGGCGTCCGCTGGCGCGCAATCTCAAAGCACGAAGCTCTTCAAGCGCGCCGGCGGCGGCTCGGTGAAGCAAGCGACGCTCGACCTGGGCACGGGTACGTACACCCGCGGTCCGGCCGTGCATCAACGTGGTGGTTTCACCGTGGCCGACTTCCAAAACCTCGACGCCTTCGACGGCTCGGGTTTCGGTTGGGTCACCGTCGATACGGGCGGCGGCACTTGCCGCTGGTTCAGCAACGCCGCCAAGGGCGCCGCTGCCAACCAGTCGACGAACGCCAGCGACCTGATGTCGGACGTGGTGTTCTTCTACTGCTCCAACGCGCTCGACGTCGCCTCGGGCGGCGCGGGTGGCTCGGTCACGCTCGGCTTCTACGAGGGCTACACCGTTTTCGGTGGCGCGCCCACGACGACCGCGGCCTTGGTTGCCCTCACGGGCATGCCGGCCAACACCTCACAAGGGTCTTGGTTCTCGGCTGGCGCCGGCTGCTACGGCCTGCGCGTGATCTTCCCGACGCTGGTAGCCTTCGCCGACAACGCGTTCATGGGCTACTCGTGGGACTTCACTGACACGGGAACCGACGGCACGCTCGCCAACACGTACCCGTTCATGTCTTGCGTGGTCAGCTGCTCGGGCATGAGCATCTTCAACGGCTCCTCTGGGGGCGTCGGTGGCAACTCGCTCGGTCTGGGTGAAGACGGCCAAGGCATGATGGACGTGTGGGACCAATTCTGCGTGGCCCCGACGGTCACCCACACCTTCACGTTCGGCACGAGCGGAGCTCCGTTCTCTCCCTCGACCTATGCGCCGAGCACCATGCGCATCCAGGAAGCTGGCGACCTCGCGGCAACCAACGTGAACTACAACGCCTCGATCACCCCGAACACCGACCTCATCTCGGCTAATAAGGCGACCTTGGGCGGGACGTGGTCCGTTACCCTCAGCAGGATTCCTGCGTCTGTGGCTGGGACCTATACTCTCAACCTCAAGCGCAACAAGCACCCGAACGCCAACGGTGGCCCTGGTGGTTCGCCTCCGTTCGGTCGCGTGCTGACTGCGGGCCTACCCGTGACCACGCTCACGGGCGCTCACAACGGCACCTCGGGCAACATTGCGGTCGCCGTACCTGCGCAAATGGCCTACTGTGGCTTCCACTTCACCGTGCAGGCCCGTTCTACGGGTGGCGGTGGCGCCGCAGGCGTCCGACTGAGCTCGGCTATCGATTCCACCATCGGCACGTTCTAACCAACGTCCCTGCGGAGACTCCGGCCTGAGCTGGAGTCGATGCTCTCGGGGGCGCAGCCGGCATCGGCTGCGCCCCTTTTTCTTTTCTTGCCTGAGCTCGTGGCGCGAGGACGGGTGACGCGTCACCGAGGACCGGGCGCGGTCCGGCCTAGCAGGGCCGTTGAAGCCCCTGCCACAGCTTCGCGCACATCGACGGGGCGTCGTCACGCTCGCACGTCTTGTCTCGAGCCAAGCCGTGCTCAGCGGCTAGGAGGCCGCTTCAGCAGCCTCTCCGTCTCTCCTTCGCGTTCCTAGCCCGATCGAAGCGCGCTTTGCCTAGTCGCTGGGTCCGGCCGCCGAAACATCGGTGCTGCCCCAGGCGCTGAATGGGCTCGCGCCCTCGACCTGCACGCGGGCGCTGGAGCCCAAGAGCTCGGCCCCGCCCGCGAAGCTGACCGACAAGTTGTGGCGGCAGCGCCCACGCACGTGCGCGCCGTCCGCGAGTACCTCCTCCACGAACACGTCGAGGACCTGCCCGATGCGCCCCTGATGTCGGGTGAGTGCCACCGCCTCACTCGCGCGCAGGAACGCTCGGTTGCGGGCCTGCTTGACCTCGTCCGGCACGTCGTCGACCAACGCGTGGGCGCGCGTCTCGGGGCGCGGGCTGTACTGGAAAACGTAGTTCTGGACCGTCTCGATCTCGCGCTGGAAGGTGAGCGAAGCCGCGAAGTCGTCCTCGCTCTCGCCGGGGAAGCCGACGATCCAGTCCGAGCCGAGCTCGATGTCCGGCACAGCCTCCTTCAGGAGCGCGACCCGCGCGCGGTACAGCTCGGTGGTGTATCCGCGCCGCATGCGGCGCAGCACCTCGTCCGAGCCGGACTGGGCCGGCAACGGCAGGAAGCGGTCCACCTTCGGGCACTCGGCGATGGCGCGCGCGAGAGCGCGAGTCACGTAGCTCGGGTGCAGCGTGATCAGGCGGATGCGCTCGAGCCCGTCGAGCCCTTGCAAGGCGTACAAGAGGTCGGCCAGCCCGGGGCGCCCTCCCCTTCCGAGCCCACGAGATGCCGTCGAGGCCTGAGCGGGCAAGTCCTCGCCGTAGGCGTTGACCGTCTGCCCGAGGAGCGTGATCACCTTGGCGCCGCCGGCCACCATCCAGCGCGCCTCGCGCAGCAGCTCATCGAGCGGCCGGCTCTGCACGCGCCCGCGCACGCGCGGGACGATGCAGAAGCTGCAATTCAGGTCGCAGCCGCGCATCACCGTCAAATAGCCCACGCGCCCACCGGCGTATTCTTCGGCCTCGCGCTCGACCGCGACCTCGCCGTCCATGCCGACCTCGAGCAGGCGCTGCTCGCGGGGCGCGAGCCCCTGAGCTCGGCGCGCGATGACCTCGGCCACCAGCTCGGGCAGGCGCTGGATCTTGCGCGTCCCACACACGAGATCCACGTGGGCCGCACGGCGAAAGATCTCGCCCTCGACGCGCTGCGCCATGCAGCCCAGAACGCCGACCACCAGCTCGGGGCGCCGGACCTTGGCGGCCTTCAGCTCGCCCAGCCACGAGAAGACGCGCTCCTCGGCGTGCTCGCGCACCGCGCAGGTGTTGAACAAGATCACGTCGGCCGCGCCCATTTCCTCGGTCAGGCGATAGCCGTGCGCGCGGAAGCGCCCCTCGACCAACAAGGAGTCGTACTTGTTCATCTGGCACCCGAACGTCACCACGTGGACGCTGGGTGCTGCGGACGCATCGCCGCGCTCGGGCTCGGCGTGCGTCTGCACACGGGGCAGGCTCATGAGGGCGGCGATCCTAACGCGCTCTCGGCCTCGTAGCTGTACACGCCGCGCTGGCCAGCCGTCTCCTCCACTCCAAGACTCAGCCGGCGCACGGTCACCTCCGGATGGCGCGCGCGCAGACGCTCGAGCAACCGGCGTCCGAGCAGCGTGGAGAGGTTCTCGGCGCTGGTGTTGTTGATCGGCAGGAGCAGCACGTCCTCGGCCGGAGCGGCGTAGTAGCGCTCGCGATAGCGCACCTCGACCACCCCATCGGCGCGCCGCTCGGCGCGCAGCTCGGGGTGCTCGGCCGGCAGGAGCCAGCGCTCGTCGAGCTCGCCCACGAGCTCGCGGATCAGGGGTTTGATGTGCTGAAAATCTAGCACCAGACCGTAGCGCGAGAGGCGCGCCTCCAAGGCGGCGTAGACGCGATAGTTGTGGCCGTGGAGTCGCTCGGCGGACCCGTCGGGGAAGATCAGGAAGTGCGCCGCCGAGAACTTGAGGTATTCCTTCTCGACCTCGATCGACCAGCGCTCCATGCGCGCGAGACTAGCGCGCTCGCGTCGGCCGGCCAAGTTCGACCCTGGTCGAGGCGAACTCGCTCCCATGAGGCAGTTCCCTGTAGCCCTCCAGGCGGAGCGCGCCACGGCCGATACGGCCCCAGGCCGCCCGTTCCCGATGCCGAGACCCTTCCGATGAACCCGCGCCCTTCCAGAGGCTTCACGCTGATCGAGCTCGTGGTCGTGATCTCGATCCTCGCGATCCTATCCGGCGTGCTGGTGCCCCGCGTCACCAACCACCTCGAGGCCGCGCGCGACGCCAGGCGCCTGGCCGACATCAAGGCCGTGCGCACGGCCATCGAACAGTTCTACGCGGACAAGGGCGCCTAC
This sequence comes from Planctomycetota bacterium, assembly GCA_013140785.1. Taxonomy (GTDB): domain Bacteria; phylum Planctomycetota; class UBA1135; order UBA1135; genus JABFRZ01. Next base: position 4,717 of record JABFRZ010000064.1, read on the forward strand.
CCCGCCGCCAACGCCAACAGCTCCTACGGCGGCTGGGACGTTTCCAGTGACGGCGACTTCATCCGCGTGCTGCGCGATCAGGGCTACATGGACGAGGACGCGAGCGACCCGATCAACGACGCCACCTTCCACTATCGCTACTACGTCTACGCCAAGGGCTCGTACGGCTGTGTCGGCAACGCGGACTTCTACGTGCTCGGCGTGCGCAGCTTCGAGAGCGACGGCTTCGCCACCCAGAACAAGGGTTTCTTCCAGTGCGCGGGGCGCAACTGGAACGACGAGTTCGCCTACGTGACGGGCGGCGGCGCCCGGCAGTAGGCGCTCCTCTCTGCCGCGAGCCAGGAACCGAGTCCTCGAGTTCTAGTCTCATAGCGATGCCGTTCCTGGCCGACTTCCACACGCACCTCTTCTCGCGCACGTTGTTCGAGGCGCTGGCCGCCGCCTCGCCGCTGCGTGGCACGACCGCCGAACGCACCGAACGCGTCACGCGCGGGCTGGACGTGGCGCTGCCCTCGGCCGACGCGGGCGAACACCTGGCGCGCTGGCTCGACGAGATGGAGCGGCACGGCGTCTCGCATATGGTGAGCTTCGCCAGCGCGCCCGAGGAGCACGCCGTGCTCGCCGAGCTCGCGGCGCACACCCAGGGGCGCATCTCCTTCTTCGCCTTCGTCGATCCGCGCCAGAGCGGGGCCGCGGCCGAGCTCGCGCGACTCCTCGAACATGGAACCGTACGCGGCGCCCTGTTCTTCCCGGCCTTGCACCACTATCGCGCGGACGGGCCCGAGGCGGCCGCGGTCTTCGAGGTGCTCGACGCCCACGGCGCGCCGGCCGTCGTGCACTGCGGGCTCCTGCGCATGCCGCTGCGCGAGCGCTACGGCCTGCCGCACCGGGTGGATCTCGCCTGCGCGAACCCGCTGACGCTCGTCCCGCCCGCCGAGCGCTTCGCGAGCATGGCCTTCGTCGTGCCGCACTTCGGCGCCGGCTTCCTGCGCGAAACCCTGCTGGCCGGGGCGCAGTGCGGCAACATCCACGTGGACACGAGCTCGTCGCAGGCTTGGCTCGCGACCGAACCGGCGCGGCTCTCGCTGGCCGACGTATTCGAGCGCGCGCTGGCCGTGTTCGGATCCGGGCGCATCCTGTTCGGCACCGATTCCTCGGTCTTCCCGCGCGGCTGGCGCCGCGATCTCCTGCTGGCGCAGCGCGAGGCGCTGGGCGCCTGCGGCGTGCGCGAGGAAGATCGCGCACGCATCCTGGGGATGAACGCCGCCCAGCTGCTGCGTATCAGTCCCTGACCCCCCGGGACGTCGCAGCGACGGCGCGAACTCAGAGCCCGAGCAAGAATCGGATCGGGATCGGGGTGGCGGAGAGTTGCTCCGCCATCCCCTCCCACACCACCGGACGTGCGGGTCCGCATCCGGCGCTTCGGAGAGTTGGGGTCACGTGGCGAGTCGGGGTAGGCCACGCTCGTCGAAGTAGCGAGTGGGGAAGGCGACGTTGGAGAGCTGCTGTGCGTTGTGCCACCAGCGACGGAGGTTGCGGGCGATGCCCCCAGCCATCGTGTCGATGGCCACGCCCCGCGCGCGCAGCTCGCGGAAGGCCGTCGGGCCATGCTTCCACTGCTCGAGTTGCAGCATCCGCAGGCGGCGACGGATCCAACCGTCGAGACTGCCGAAGGTCCACGGGGTGTCGGCTTGGCGGAAGTACGCCCGCCCGCCCGTGAGGTAGCGCGAGAGCTGCCCGACGACCTGAGCGAGACTCCTGCCGCCGTTGTTTCGAGAGGACTTGCACCTCCAGGCTGGGAGTCATGCCGGGCACACAACGAGCGCGCGAGGAGCGCGCGCCAGACGAGCCCTCGAGCCCGAGCAGCATGCCGCGAGCGGCATTTCTGCTCAGCCGCTCAGTTCGGGACGTCGCCCTCGACGCGCGCATCCTGGCCGCGCAGCACCGAGTTGTCGGCGAAGAGCTGGCGCTGGTCGATGGCCGGTTTCTGCAGCAGCGCCTGCGCGTCGATCTGCCCGGATTGGGCGTAGGCGTCGAGCGCGTTCTGCCAGGTGACGCGCTCCACCGCAGCCAGTTCGAGGCCGCGCTCCAGCATCAGCCGCGCGGTCTTCGGCACCGCCAGCGGGTCGCTCACGCCCCAGTCCGCCGAGCTGTCCACGATGACGCGCTCGGAGCCGTGCTGCTTGACGATCTCGACCATCCGTTCGGAACCCATCTTCGTGTGCGGGTAGATGGTGAACGCGGCCCACGCGCCGGCGCTCAACGTGAGCTCGACCGTCTCCTCGTTGTTGTGGTCGATGACGAGTTTCTCCATCGCCAGGCCGAGCTCGCGCGCGATGTCCAGGGAGCGGCGAATGCCACGCTTCTTGTCGCGGTGCGGCGAATGAACCATGACCACCATGTCGTTTTCCCGCGCGAACTCGACCTGCGCGACGTAGGCGCGCTCCTCGGCCGCCGTGATCTCGTCGAAGCCGATCTCGCCGATCGCCACCACGCCCTCCTTGAGCGCGAAGCGCGGCAGGATCTCGAGCACGGTCCGCGCCAAGGCCTCGTTGTTGGCCTCCTTCGAGTTCAGCCCGATGGCGCAGTAGTGCGCGATGCCGAACTGCGCCGCGCGGAAGCGCTCCCAGCCCAGCAGGCTCGCGAAGTAGTCCGTGAAGCTGCCGACCGTCGTGCGCGGCTGCCCGACCCAGAAGGCCGGCTCGATCACTGCGCGCACGCCCGCCGCGGCCATGCGCTCGAGGTCGTCGGTCGTGCGGCTGGTGAGGTGGATGTGCGGATCGAAGAAGCGCATCGGCGTCACGCGGACGAGGGCCAGAGGTGGCGGAAAGCTCGTGAGTCGCTCGCACCGGCGCGCGCGCGCGCCAGGACGGCCAGCACGGCCGCGGCGCTCTCGCTCGCGGCCGTGCTGGCCGTCCT
>JABFRZ010000318.1 GCA_013140785.1 Planctomycetota bacterium
CTCTGGTCGATCGCCAGCACGCGCCCCGCCGGCCCGACCACGTGCGCGAGCTCGAGCGTGGTGAAGCCCGGCCCGCAGCCGAGGTCGAGCACGCGCATGCCCGCGCCGAGCCCGGCACGCGCGAACAGCCCGTAGGCCTCTGGCACCCAGGCCTGGTGCTGGAAGCGCAGGCGCTCGAGCTCGGCGGGATCGGTCCCGAGGATGTACTCGTCGGTTTCTTGCTCGCCCATGGGACGCGCGATGCTAGCTGAGCAACTGACGCGACACCTCCGGATCCGCGCGCGGGAATCCGGCGCGCTTCGCTGGCGGGCGGCCGGTAGGAGCCACGGCCGCGCAACGCGGATGGACCGGAAGCGCAAGCGGCCTGCGAGGTGCGCGCCCTCCACAAGCGGGTTCTCAAGGGATCACCACGAACGACCGAAGACCCGAGCCCCAAGAGCTCCCCATCCCTGGGACCTTGGCCCCCATCCCATGGCGAGCCTGGCGCTCCTCTTTCTCCTCATTTCTTGGCAGTCACCGAACGAGCGCGCGAGTTCGGAAGCTCGCGAGAATTACGTGGTCGTGGTCCATCCGGAGAACCCCACCCGCTCGATCACCCGCACGGAGTTGCGGCGAATCCTGCGCGCGGAGGTCCAGGAATGGTCTTCGCGCGACACCATCCAGCTGCTCCTGCCGCGCTCGGGTTCGAGCGAGAAGCGGGTCCTGCTCGACCTCGTGTACGACATGAACGACCTGCAGCTGAAGCGCTACTGGACGCGGCTGATCTACGAGCATCGCATCGTCGAAGCGCCGCTCTCCGTGCCCTCGCCGGCGGTGGCGTTGCGCACCCTGGAACGGATGCGCGGGTCGTTGACGGTCGTGCCGGCCAGCGCGCTGCAGGGAAGCGTGCGCGCCAAGGTGCTCGCCATCGACGGGATCCTGCCGGGGGACGAGGGCTACCCGCTGTGGCTCGACAGCCCCAGCATCGTCGAGCACCGCGCGTCCACGCCGAAGCGGGTGTCGGAGGCCTCGGCCGCCCGCGACGAGGAGCCTGCCGCCGCGAGCGCTGAACAGCAGGAGGTCCTGGAGCGCCTGGCCACTCTGGAAGAGGCTCTGGCCACCCAACGTGACGGCATGCCCTCGCTGAGCTGGAGGCTGTTCGGTCACATGGAGGCGGAATACGAGGAGGACTCGACGGCCGGAGAGCCGCCCGCGAACAACGCCTTCTCGATCGAGGTGCTCGACCTCCTGATCACGTCGGCCTTGAGCGAGCGCTTTTCCATCCTGACCGAGACGGTGTTCGAGGCGCTCGACGACAACGAGTTCGACATCGAGGTGGAGCGCCTGATCCTGAAGTACAGGTTCAGCGATGCGTTGAGCATCCAGGGCGGTCGCTTCCTGACCACGCTCGGATACTGGAACTCGAAGTACCACCACGGCGAGTGGCTGCAGACCAGCATCGACCGCCCCGAGATCCTGAACTTCGAGGGCGACGACGGCATCCTGCCGCTCCACAGCGTCGGTGTGTCGCTGAAGGGCGCGTTCTTCGGCGAGGCGCTGTCCGCGGACTACGCGCTCGAGGTCGCCAACGGGCGCGGGCCCACCCCCGATGAGGCGCAGGACAAGCTCGATGCCAACGACGAGAAGGCGCTCAACCTGTCGATCGGCCTGCAGCCGAGCGCCGTTCCCGGACTGCGCCTGGGCGGCGGCACCTACATCGACAACATCCCGATGAACATCGATCCCGGCGCCGGCCAGGTGCACGGGGATCTCGACGAACGCATCACCAACGCGTATTGGGCCTACGAGGACTCCCACTGGGAGGCGATGGGCGAGTACTTCTGGATCGATCACGAGGGTGCGGGCGTGGCCACGGAATCCAGCGGCTGGTACCTGCAGGTCGGAAGGCGCCTCGCGGATTTCGTGCCCTACGTACGCCTGGACGCCGCCCATCTCGACGACCAGGATCCGTACTTCGGGACGTCGGACGACACCTCGACCGTGGCGCTCGGAGTTCGCTACGACCCGGTCCGGTGGGTCGCCCTGACGTTGCAGTACGAGCGCACCAACATCGATGCTCCTGCCGGTGATCCGAACGGCAGGACGAACACGGTCGTGCTGCAGGCCACGTTCTAGCCAGCCGAGCGCATGCAGGCTGCCGCGAAGGAGGGCGCGAAGGAGGAGCCGGTCGGGGGACGGCGGTATCTCCCGGCGCTGTATCTCCCGGCGCTGTGTGCGGGCGTCGCGGCGGTGTTCCTCGCGGCCGGGCTGCTCGTGCAGAACGCGGCCCAGGACCTGTTCGAGCGAGCCGAGGAGCAGCTCGCTCTCGAGCTCCGGAGCTTGCGCACGGCGACGGAGTGGAACCTCATGAACGTCGTCGACGACTTGGAGATCCTGGCCAGCCAACCGGTGATGATCCGCGTGTTGGACGAGGACGCAGACAGCGAGATCGCGCGGGCACTGCAGAACGCCGTGCGTACTTCCGAGCACTTCGGCGAGATCGAGTGCCGGAACGCGGAGGGGCGCGTCGTCGCCTCCACGCAGTCGCCCAGGGTCGGGGCGCAGGCGGAACCGCCCGCGGCGCCGACCGACACGCGCGCCGCCTTCACGCGCCGCAGCGGGGTGCTCGAGGTCACGGTGCCTGTCGATTGGCGCTTCGATCGCGAAGAGCGCATCGGCACGCTGCACGCGCGCGTACGCGAGGACACACTGCTCCCCGCCCATGACATCGAATGGGTCTCGCTCACGGACGAGCGCGCGCGCATCGTCACCGAGCGCGGACGCCGCCCGCCGAAGTTCGACGGCGAACACCTGTCCAGTGCGGCGCGAGCTGGGGCGGTGATCCGCTCGGAGGAGCTCCGTCTCCCGCCGGAGATCGAGGCCGAGCCCCTGCGCGTGTGGGTCGCGACTCCCTTCGACGCGTTGTTCGGTCAGAGCTTGGCGCTCAAGTCGAAGGTCCAGTGGGTCTGGGTGGGCAGCGCGCTCGCTCTGGCGCTCGTGCTGTTCGCGTTCTCACGCCTCGAGGGGCGCTACTCGCGGCGCCTGGTACTCCACGCGCACGAGCTGGAGCGAAAGAACACGGCTCTGGAGGCGTCGGGGCGCGAGCTGCGCGAGAAGACGCGCTTGGCCGAGGCCGCCAGCCAAGCGAAGAGCGAATTCCTGGCCACGATGAGCCACGAATTGCGCACGCCGATGAACGCGATCCTCGGCATGAACGGGCTGCTCTTGGAGAGCGGGCTCGACGCGGAGCAGCGCGACTTGGCCGCCACGGTCAAGGGTGCGGGCGACAACCTGCTCGCGATCATCAACGACATCCTCGACTTCTCGCGCAATGAGGCCGGCGGGCTCGAGTTCGTGGAGGAGGACTGCGACCTCGCGGCGTTGCTCGAGGAGAGCGCGGCCCTGGTTGCCCCAATCGCGCACCAGAAGGGGCTCGAGCTGTGCTGCTCCGTCCCCGCGGACACTCCGTATCTGGTGCGCTGCGACCCGGGCCGGGTACGCCAGGTGCTGCTCAACCTGCTCGGCAACGCGCTCAAGTTCACCGAACGCGGCGAGGTGTCGCTCACGCTGCAACTCGAGCCGACCGACCCCGCCACGGCGCGCGCCTCCGTCAGCGTCGAGGACACGGGTATCGGCATCCCGTCGGACAAGACCGAGCGCCTGTTCAAGGCCTTCTCGCAGGTCGATGGGTCGAGCACGCGCCGCCACGGTGGCACCGGACTCGGTCTGGCGATCTCGAAGCAGCTGGTCGAAGGAATGAAGGGCACGCTGGGCGCGCGCAGCGAGTACGGGAAGGGCTCGACCTTCTGGTTCACGCTTACGCTGCCATGCGTGAAGCGACCTGCAACGGTGAGCGAGCGAACGCGCTTCCCGGGGCGCCGCGTGCTCGTCATCGACGACAACGACACGTGTCGGCGTGGCCTCCGAGCGATGCTCGAGTCCGCGGGCTGCCAGGTCTTCGAAGCCAAGGATGGGAGCGCGGCGGTCGAAGCACTCCAGCGCTCCCTGCTCGACGGCCAGGGCTGCGACCTCGTGCTGCTCGAACAGGACCTGGTCGAGCCGGGTGCGGAATGGAGCGCGCGGCGCGTGCGGGCACTCTCGGGTGCGAGCCGAGTTCCCATCGTCCTGCTCTCGTCGAGACCGGCAGGTTCGTCACACAGCGAGGGCGAGAGGCTCGGTGGGGTCGAGATCGCCAGCCGGTTGCCGAAGCCCGTGCAGAGGCGCGCACTCATCGCCACCCTGGCGCAGCACTGCGCGGGCCCGCAGCGAGCCGCGGCCGCGCCAGCTGTCTGCAGAGACGCGCGCCGCGTGAGCACGGCGGCTCGGCGCATCCTCATCGCCGAGGACAACCCGGCAAACCAGCACTACGTCGCGCTCTTGATCGAGAAGCTCGGTCACGCGAGCGACATCGTGTCCGACGGTCTCCAAGCGCTCGAGGCAGCCCGAACCCTCGAATACGGGCTGATCCTGATGGACGTGCAGATGCCGCACATGGACGGCCTCGAGGCCATTCGCCGCCTGCGCGAGCAGGAGGCCGGGACCGGCCGCCGCGTTCCAATCGTGGCGGTCACGGCCAATGCCACGGAGGCGGGCCGGCTGAGCAGTCTCGCAGCAGGTGCGGACGGATACCTGCCGAAGCCGGTCGATCCCGGACGGTTGCGGCAGGCGATCGCAGAGTGGCTGCGGCCCGGTGTCGCCGCTCACGCCGCTCGAGCGAGCGAGAGCCCGTCGGAAGCGCCCGTGTCTCGCCCGCGCTCGGCCGCAGACGAGACTCTGTGCGCGCCGCCCCCGCTCCCGGCGAAGGCCGCTCCGGAAGAGCGCTGGATCCTCGTGGCCGAAGACAATCCCGTGAACCAGCGGCTGATCCGGCGCCTGGTCGAGAACCTGGGTTTCCGCTGTGCGCTGGCCGCGAACGGAGCCGAGGCGCTCGAGGCCTTTGGGCTGATGGAGTTCGTGGCGGTGCTGATGGATGTCCAGATGCCGACCATGGACGGACTGGAAGCCACACGCCGGATCCGCGCGCAGGAGGAGCCGCAGGGGCGGCGGACTCCGATCCTCGCCGTGACGGCGAACTGCGCGGAGGAAGACCGGCAGCGCGGCCTGGCGGCGGGCATGGACGACTACCTCGGCAAGCCCGTGAATCCGGCCAAGCTCGCCGAAGCGCTCGGCAAGTGGATCCCGGGTGGGCTCGACGAACGCACGACGCTCCACGAGCTGCGCAAGACGGGCTGAGGCTCGGCCCTTCGGGATTCAGTCAGAGCCTGTGAAACCACGTTCAGCGCGTGGCCGGCGCGAGCTCTCCCAGGAGCTCGGCCATGGCTGGCGCCACGTTCGCTCCGATACGCGCGTGGCCGGCGCGGCTCGGGTGCAGGCCATCGTCCAGCATCATGCCGGCGACGCCGCCCACGCCCTGCATGAAGGACGGGACGAAGGCCAGCTCGAGCTCCTCGGCCAAGCGCGGGTAGAGCGCCTCGAACGCGGAGACGTACTCGCGGCCGAGGCTCGGGGGCAGACGCACGCCGAGCAGGAGCACGCGCACGCCGGCGCCCTCGGCACGCTCGACGATCTGGCGCAGGCGCGCCTCGATCTCGGCCACGGGCTGGCCGCGCAGGCCGTCGTTGCCGCCGAGCTCGAGCACGAGCACGTCGGGCGCTTGTTTCAGCAGCCAATCGATGCGCCGCAGCCCGCCGGCGCTGGTGTCGCCGCTCACGCCCGCGTTGACGAGCTCGAATGGACGCCCCTCCGCGGCGAGCAGGCGCTGCACGACGGCCGGAAAGGCCTGCGCGGGCTCGAGGTGCAGTCCGGCAGCGATGCTGTCGCCGAGGAACACGACCCGCGGTGCGCCTGCGGGAATCTCGGGCGCCGCAGGCGAGCGCGTGCTCGCTTCGTCCGACGGACCGGCCAGGGACTCGGGCGAGAAGCCCGTTGCGCGCGGCGCGTCCACCTCCGCGCCGCTTCCGCAGCCGGTGAGAGCGGACGCGAGCACGAGCAGCAGTGAGCGCGGCCAGAGGCGGACCATGGAGCACGAATGTACGCGCTCACAGCGCACGACGCACCCCACCCTCGCCGGCCGACGAACTCCGCGGACCGCGACGAATCCGCTTCCGCTCCGCGCCCTAATCGTCCATCGTCTGCGCACCCATGGAATCGGCGCGTCTCGAATGTCGCGGGCTCGGGAAGGAGCTCCAGAGCGGCTCGCACCGGCTCAGCGTGCTGGTGGGGATCGACCTCGCGATCGAGCCCGGCGAGTTCGTGGCCATCCTGGGACCGTCGGGCAGCGGCAAGACGACGCTGCTCGGGTTGCTGGCGGGCCTCGACCGGCCCAGCGCGGGCGAGGTGTGGCTCGGCGGCCGGCGCATCGACGACCTGTCGGAGGACGAGCTCGCGCGCCTGCGCCGCGGCCGCGTCGGCTTCGTGTTCCAGTCGTTCCAGCTGCTCGGCAACCTGACGGCGCTCGAGAACGTGCTGCTGCCGCTCGAGCTGACGGGCGTGCCGAACGCGCGCGAACGGGCGCTCGAGCTGCTCTCCGAGGTCGGATTGGCCGAGCGCCTCGAGCACTACCCGACGCAGCTCTCGGGCGGCGAGCAGCAGCGCGTGGCCCTGGCGCGCGCCTTCGCGGCCGAGCCGAGCGTGCTCTTCGCCGACGAACCGACCGGCAACCTCGACGCCGAGACCGGCGCGCGCGTCTTGGTGCTGATCGAGCGCTTGCGCGAGCGGCGCGGGACGACGCTCGTGCTCGTGACGCACGATCCGGAGGTGGCCGCGCGCGCGGATCGGCGCGTGCACCTGCGCGCGGGACGGATCGAACGCATCGAAAGCGGCAGGGCGCCCGAGAGCGCGCCACGGTGAGCCTCTGCACGATCCTCGCCGCCGCCCGGCGCGAGTCGCGCGGCGCGCGGGGGCGGCTGTTCTTCTTCACGGCCTGCCTTGCGCTCGGCTCGATGGCCGTGGTGGGCGTGGCCGGGCTCGTGCGCTCGGTGCAGCAGGGGATCGCGGCGCAATCGCAGCAGCTCCTGGGCGCGGACGTGTGGCTACGCTCGCGCTCGCCGCTGCCGGAAGAGCTCGTGCATGCCCTCGACGAGGAACGGGCCCGGGGCGCGCGCGTGCTCGCGGTGCGGCTCGTGCAGACCATGGCGCGTGCGCCACGGGAAGACGGCCAGGGCGGGCCGAGCCGCCTGGTCGAGCTCAAGGCGGTGGAGGCGGGCTTCCCGTTCCATGGCGAGCTCGTGCTCGAGCCGGCGGGCAGGCTGGACGAGTTCCTCGCCGCGGACACGGTGGTCATCGCCGCCGAGCTGGGCGCGATGCTCGGCGTGCGCGTGGGCGACGAGCTCGCGCTCGGTTCGGCGCGCTTCCGCGTGGCCGCGCTCGTGCTCGACGAGCCCGGGCGCCTGGATCCGACCTTCACGGCCGGGCCGCGCGTCTTCGCGACGCTCGACGGCTTCGAGCGCATGCAGCTCGACGGGCTCGGCAGCCGCCTGACCCATGGCGCCCTGGTCGCGCTGCCGCCCGGCGCGCCGCGCGCGGCGCAATGGGCGCAAGAGCTCGAGCGGCGCGTGCCCACGGCCGAGCGCGTGCGCATCGACTCGCACGAGGAGGCCCAGCCGCAGGTGCGGCGCGCGGCCGAGCGCGTCGAGCGC
>JABFRZ010000616.1 GCA_013140785.1 Planctomycetota bacterium
CCGCCCGGACGCACGAAGACCGGCCCGGTCGGCAGAGAACAGCACGCTGCTGCTGTCGGCGCTGATCCGGAGCGGGGCCAGGACGCTGCCGCCCTGCACGAGCACGCCGCTGATCTTCTCGGCCGTCGTGCTGCCGTCGATCGGCGCGCTGAACAGCTCGACCACGTCGTTCTGATCGTGGTCCCCACGATACAGGACGCGGCTGGAGTCGTGGCTGACGACGAGCTCGGAGACGTCCTGGCCCTGCACCACGGGCCCGTGCAGCCGCACCGGGCTCGCGCTGGCGTCGGTCGGCGCGCTGTAGATCTCGACCGGCGTGCCGGGGCCGGCGGTGCCCGCCATCACCACGTAGGCGGCGTCGGGAGTGAGCTCCCACAGCGACAAGTCGATCTGGCCCGAGAGCGGTGCGTGCACACGGATGGCCGCCGCGCTGCCGTCGGCGGGCACGCTCCAGACCTCGTTGACGTCGTTGATCGCGGCATCGGCCGTGAAGACTACGAGCGCGGCGTCCGCGGTCAGCGCGTAGTTGCCCACGTTGCCCTGGTTCACGAGCGCCGGGTTGAGCTGCAGCGCCGCGACGCTGCCGTCGCTGGGCCCGGAGTACAGCTCGAACGCGAAGTTCACGTCCTGCTCGGCGCGGTACACGACCCAGTTGCCGCTGGCATCGAGCTGGAAGTCGGACACGGAGCCGCCGCTCGCCAGGGCCCCGTTGAGCTCGGTGGCCGCGGCGCTGCCGTCGATCGGCACGGTATGCAGCTCGAAGTGCGCGAGTAGGTCCTCGTCGGCGCGGTAGAGCACGCGTGAGCCGTCCGGGTGGATGCGGTAGTCGTCGAGCACCTTGCAGGAGAGCGGCAGGACGCCGTTGAGCTTCACCGGCGCGGCCGAGCCATCGACGGGCACGCTGTAGAGCTCGGGCCGCGTAGCGACGTCCTGGTCGGCCAGGTACACGACGTAGGCGCCGTCCGGGCTGATGCGGAAGCCCGTGACGTCGCCGTTCGCGACCAACGTGCCGGAAAGCTGCGTGGGCGGCATCGCGCCGTCGGCCGGCGCGCTGTAGAGATCGAAGCGGTTGTCCTCCACCGCGTCCGCGCGGAACACGACGCGGGCGCCGTCGGCCGTGACGGCGAAGTCGAGCTGCACGTCGCCGGCGGTGATCAGCGTGCCGCTGAGCTTCACCGCCGCCGCGCTGCCGTCGAGCGGCACGGAGAAGAGCTCGTTGCTGACCGTGTTGTGCGCGCAGAAAGCCACGCGCTCGTCGTCGGCACCGATCGCGAAGCCCACTTGCAGCACGTCCGCACCCGTCAGGCGCACCATCGTCATGGGCGAGGAGAGCGGCGCGACGTACAGCCCGCGGCGCTCGCGCTCGCGCGCCAGGTAGACCACGCCCAGGCCGTCGTGCGTCAGGCGGAAGTCGAGGATGTCGCCGTCGAGCTCGCCCAGCGCCGGGGTCGGGTGCAGCACCACTGGGGCGGCGCTCGCATCGAGCGGCACGACGAAGAGCTGCTCGACGAAATCGACGTCCTCAGGGTCGAGCACGCCGCGGTAGACGACGCTCCCGCCGCTCGCGAAGCCGAAGCTGTTGACCTGGTCGGGGTGGAAGGAGAGCCCCTGGTCGGTCAGGGTCACCGCAGAGCCGCTGCCGTCGATGGGCGCGGCCAGGAGATCGGGCTGGTCGTCGCCGGCGACGTCCGCCGTGAACAGCACGAGCCTGCCGCTCGGATCGATGGGCGTGTAGACGGCGACGCTGCGTCCGGGAGGGAGCGCCGGGTTGAGCTTGAGCGCCGCGCTCGACCCGTCCAGCGGCGCGCTGTAGACCTCGAAGGCGTTGTTCGTGTCCTGGTCCGCGCGGTAGACCACGCGCGTGCCGTCGGGCGAGATCACGTAGCGGCTCTGTACGTCGCCGCCGCTCACCATCGTCCCGGAGAGCTTGACCGTCGTCCGGCTGCCATCGAGCGGCGCGGAGTAGAGCTCGATCACGTTGTTCGCATCCGCGTCCGCGCGGTAGACTACGTAGCCGCTCGCGGTGGCCACGAAGTCCTCGCACCACTCGTCCACCGCGTGCGCCGCGTTCAGGCGCACCGCCGTCGCGCTGCCGTCGGCCGGGACGAGGTACAGGTCGCGCGCGTTGTCCGTGTCGTGGTCGGCGCGGTAGAGGACAGCGCCCGCGGGCGTGAAGCCGAAACCGTCCTCGACGTCGCCGATCGCAGTGGGCGCGCGGCTGATGCGCACGGCCGCCGCGCTGCCGTCGATCGGGACGCTGTAGAGCTCGAAGACGCCAGCCGTGTCCTGGTCGGCGCGGTACACGACGCGCTTGCCATCCGGGGTGAGGGCGTATTCGCGCATGGCGCCCTTCGCGATCGGAGTCGTGCTGAGCTTCACGGCCGGAGCCGAGGCGTCGAGCGGGGCGCTGAAGATCTCGGGCACGCCTTCCGTGACCGCGTCGGCGACGTAGACGAGGAGTGTCGAGTCGGGGCTGATGGAGAAGTTGTCGAACGGGTTGCCGCCCGGCGGCATGCTCGCGCTGACCTCCAGCGCCGACGAGCCGTCGAGCGGGACGCACCACAGCTCGTCGCGCTGGTCGCTCGTGCGGCCCTGGAAGACGAGGCGCGTCGAGTCCGGCGTGAAGCGGAAGACGGTCACGAACTCGACCGCGGCCTGCGTCGACACGCGCACAGCCGGCGCGCTGCCGTCGATCGGCGCGCAATAGAGCTCGTCCACCGTGTTGGTGTACCCGTCCGCGAGGAAGGCCACGTGCAGGCCGTCGGGCGCGATCGTGAAGCGGTCGGAGACGTCGCCGTGCCGGGTGAGCGGGCCGTGGAGCTGCACCGGGGCCGCGCTGCCGTCGGTGGGCGCGCTGAAGAGCTCGAAGTGCTCGTCGACGTCGAGATCCGCCAGGAACACGACGCGCGTTCCGTCAGGTGTGACGCGCGCAACGGTCACGTCGCCCGCGACGTGGCGGAAGAAGAGGTCGTCCCAGGAGCCCTGCGCCTCCGCGCGCGCGAGCCAACCGAGCGCGAGGACGGCGAAAAGCGACTGCACCGCAAGCGATCTGGTAGTCATGCTTTCCCCTCGGTTGAGCGCCAGGCTACCACGGTAAGGGCGGCCCTAGCCGCCTGTCGGAGTAGTCCCTGCCGATGCAGCGTCGCGCTAGGTTGCAGCTCGGGAAGCTGGACGATGTCGGGCGGCGGGAGGCCTCGTTTCTGGCGCGGGCCGTCTGCTCGGGCAGAACAGCCGCTCGGCCCGGGCCAACGCGTGCGGCCTCCGCCACCTCCAGCAGGTGCTCCAAAACGAAGAGGGCCGGGACTCTTCGTCCCGGCCCTCTCCTAGTGAGCGAGTCACCGGTGGCCGAAGCCACCGGTGACACCTTAGGGAACTACTGGCACCAGGTCAGGTTGTCCAGCGCGCCCGAACCGCCGTCGATGTTGGCGCAGTCGGAGCCGCGTTCAACCACGATGGAGACGACGTTGTTGGCGTCGTAGCTGCCGATCGCGACGGCCGTGGCAACCGGGTTGCCCGGGCCCGGACCCGCTTGCGCGGAGCCGTCGAAGAGCAGCGTGGCTTGGCCGCCGTCGCCGGTCCAGTTCACCGGAACCGTGTAGACCAGTTGGTCGCCAAGGTTGTCGGTGAGCGTGATGGTCATCACTTCCTCGGCGCCGCCATCGACGTCGATGAGGTCGATGCTGCCAGGCGTGACCGCCCCGCTGAACGAGAAGGTCACCACGCCACCATCCGGGTCATCGTTGCCGGTGCAGAAGAAGCCGGGCGAGCACTCAGAGAGGTTCTCGTCCACTTGCAGGATCAGGATGTGGCCCGAGTTCACAGCGAGGTCGGGGTCCTGTCCGTGCGGAGGCAGGTCGGAGTCGTAGATCGCGGCAGTGCCGCCGATCGAACCACAAGACGCGCCAAAGTAGGAACTGCCCGTGATCGTCACGGGGTAGTTCGCGCCACCGTTGAACTCGGTGTCGATCCGCTGGCGATCCAGCAGAGCCGCACCCGTGTCGTCGGTCTCGAAGTCCAGCGTGAAGCACTGGATGCAGGTCACGTCCGCGCACAGGCTGAGGTCGCCGTTGTACGTGCCGCCCTGAGTCGCGCAGTCGTCCTCGCTGACTTCCACGCACGAGCCGTCCGCGAGGCAGCAAGCCCCGGTAGGCGGCGGACATACGAAGGTGGTGGCGTTGATGGAAACGTCATCGACGAAGTAGTTCGTGACGCCGGGCGAGCCCGTCTGGGTGGACTCGAACAGGACCGTGTGAACACCGCCGTCGGCGAAGGCGCCGAGCGGGATGGAAACCAGGTCGTAGCCGATGGCGCCAGCCGGAGTGCCCACGGAGAAGACCGTCGTGGCGTCGATCTTGACGCGCAGGAAGTCCACGCCGTTGCCGGAGGACACCGGGATCTCGAGGTAGAAGTCCAGCGTGGTCGCCCCCACGGGGATCACGAGGGACTGCGAGACCGTACCCACCTCGAAGGCCGGGATACCGCCGAACCACGCCCAGAAGTTACCCGTGCGAGGCCCGGTGCCGCCACCGAAGCCGCAGGCACCCGGATCGCAGATCGGCGTGCCGAAGTTGGTGGACGTCTCGACCCAGCTGGGATTCGGTACGCCATCTTCGAAGCCGCCGTCGGCGATCAGGTTGGCGCTGCACGAGGTGCCGTCACCTTGGTAGACGCCGCCCTGGGCGGCGCAGTCGTCCGCCGTGGTGGTCACGCAAGCGCCGGTCGGGAGACAGCACGCCCCGGTGGCCAAGCACTGCACCGTCGCCGTGCACGAGCCGCCCTCGGTCACGTCGAGCTGGATCTGACCAGACGTCGTCGTGGCCGAGAAGTTGCCCACCGTGATGAAGTACGTCGCGCCGGCCTGCGAGCACCAGTCCACCGTCGATTGGAAGATCTGGCCGCCCGAGGGGCAGTTGTCGTCATCGCCGCCGACGCAGGTCAGGTTCAGGCAATCACCGCAGTAGACGCTGATCCTCGTGTCGGTCACGACGGACCCGGCGTTGCAGGTCGAGGCCGTCATGGTGTTGCCCGTGCCGGTCACGCTGTACCAGACGTTCTTGAACATGGCGGCGTTGTCGCCGCACGGCGGGGGGCTGTCGTCCGTGGCGAACGAGTTGTCGAACGTGACGGATGCGGGCAGGGAAGCGATCTCTTCCGCCGTCGCGCAGTCGTCGTTGGCCGGCGGAGCCGGGCACGGGCACTGGATGGTCAGCGTGTTCGAGCCCACATCGAGGGCCCCGAACCCTGACACCTGCACGTAGTAGGTGGTGCCGATCGTCAGACCGGTGGCACACACCTCGGACCGCAGACCGACCGCGTCGTCGTTGCAAGCGATCTCGGTGAACGCGCCACAGGTGCCGCTGTACACGGCCAGCATGGTGTCGTTCACCGCGCCGGCGATGGTGTCGAGCAGGGCGGAGGTGTCGGTGGCCACGAACTTGAGCCACGTCGTGCCGAAGCCCTGACCCGGGGAACCGAACCGGCAGCTATAAGCCGGATCGAGCGCGTCGGTCGTGTAGGTCGAGTTGTTCCAGGTGGCCGAGGAATCGCACGCGGTCAAGATCGCGTCGGCGCAATCGTTACCCGGCGTCGGCGGCGCACCGCAGGTGAGGCTGAGCGTGATCGAGCCCAAGCTCGTGGAGCTCCAGCCAGCCACTTCGACCCTGTAGGTGTTGCCGGGCGTCAGGCCGGTGGCGGTGACCAGGGACTGGAGGCCGGCGCCGGCGTCATCGTCACACGCGATCTGGGTCAGAGCACCGCAGACGCCGCTGTAGACGGCCAGGAGCGTGTCGCTGACTCCGCTACCAGACGTGTCGAGCGTCGCCGTCGTGCCCGGGGAAACGAAGGAGAACCAGATCGTGCCGAAGCCCTGCGCGGGGCCGCCGATGCGGCAGGCGAAGAGCGGGTCCGTGCCGTTGACCGTCGCGAGGGCGTTGCTCACCGTGACCGAGCTGTTGCACGCCAGCGGCGTCGCGCCCACGCACTCGTCGTTGGCCGGCGGAACCGCCTGAGTCAGGGTGAGAGTGCCCGATCCCTCGCCACCCGCGGAGGACCAAGCGCCGACGCGGATCAGGTACTGGTTGCCCGAGATCACGCTAACCGTCATCTTCGACCGGGGGGTGCAGCCCGTGCCGCCCTCGTCGTTGCAGCCGATAGGCGCTGCAGGAGGGCAGGTCAGGCCGTTGTAGACCGCGATCGCCGTGTCGTAGGTGGTGGGGACAGACGCGCCACAGGTTTCCACGGTGAGGATGCCCGTGCCCGTCGCCGTGTGCTTGAACCACACGTCGTCGCTCACTTGGCTGCCCTGACCGCAGGAGACGTTGGCCGGACCGTCGGTCGTGGCGTCAACCGAGGTGAACGCCGTCGCGCCGAGTAGGACCGTTGTTGGCGCCGCGCACATGTCGTTCGCCGGAGGGATGACGCTCCCCTGCGAGCCGCCCAGGCCGAGGCTGCCGCCCTTCAACTTCGGGCGCCCGATCGGATTGGGGTAGAGGGGCTTCTGGCTGAGCTCCTTGATCACGCCCGATTCCGGGTCGAGCATCAGGGTGACGAAGACCTTCGGGGCCTTCATCAGCCGCAGCTCGATCGTGCGGGTCTTCAGGCCCTTCTGCGTGTACTCGAGCGTGAGCTTGCGCCCGGCGCTGAGCAGTACGAAGTGGCCGTCCTCGGTGACGATCGGTGCGAGCACCGCGCCGTCGTTCCCGCGGATCACGAACAAATCGTTCGGGAGCGGGACCTCGTTGGTGTCTACGAATCTCAGCTCAGCATCGCCCGGGATGCCCTGGGCCGAAGCCGAGGCACCGAGAAGCGACACGAGGGTTAGAGAGAGAGCGAAGGAACACAGTCGTCGCACGTGATGGCGCATAACCTCTCCTGCGGAACTAGGGGCGAAAAAAGCATGCACGGCTTCCGCCGTGACGCGACATTCGAGATGAGAAACAAGTTCCCACCCCCGCCCCGGCCTGTCAATCCACGTTCGCGAGGATCGGCGCGGGTTTCCGCCGGAATCCGAGGCGCTCGAAGGGGGCTTGCGGAGTTGTCCACAGGCCGATGTCGGAGGTCTGAAGGGGGGCCACCCCGCTCCATGGAGCTTTGGATCTCCGGCGCCGGAGGCGCCGCGCCGCCCGTCAGATGGGATGGGGGTGGCCGCGTGTCGCGCCTGGCATGAAGGGAGGAGTCGCGGGGGAGGGTCCGCCTCCCCCGCCACAAGGACTAGAGCAGGGTGAGCGGCTCCGGCGGCAGCGTCGCCCGGCCGACGCCGCTCTCGCTCCGGACCACCTCGTTGCGCTCGTTGAGCAGCACGCGCTTCGCCCGGATGGGCTTCTCGGACATCCCAAAGGCCATGATCGTCACCCGGTCCCCCTTGTGGACGAGGCGGGCCGCCGCCCCGTTCATCAGGACCGCGGCCGAGCCGGCCGGGGCCGGGAAGACGTAGGTTTCGACCCGCGCACCCGTGTCGCGGCTGGCGACCAGGACCTTCTCGCCGGGCCAGAGGTCCACGGCCTGCATCAGGTCCTCGGGGATGCTGATGCTGCCCTCGTAATCGACGTTCGCGTCGGTGATCCGGGCCAGGTGGATCTTCGATTTGAGCTGGGTGCGCAGCATGGGGCTAGGGG
>JABFRZ010000153.1 GCA_013140785.1 Planctomycetota bacterium
CCCTCGGCTCGGCCATGGCCGAGGGTGCGGAGCGCGAAAAGGGCACGCTCGCACCGGGCATGCTCGCCGATCTCGTGCTGCTCTCGCACGACGTCTTCGCCGTCGCCCCGGCCGAGCTCCTGCGCGTCCGGGTCGAGTGCACGATCGTCGGCGGGCGGGTGGTCTACCCCCCCCTGAGGCCAGGACAGCGTAGGCGGGCAGCGTGGCGACCCCAGTCGCCCGCCGAGTGGTGTCGAAACGCGCGCGCCGCGCTTGCTATCCTCTGCGCGTCTCCCGTCCTCCCCAGGAAAGATTCATGGCCAAGCTCCAGCCCGGCGATGCGGCTCCCGACGTCGTCCTCCCCGACCAGGACGGCAACACGCGCAAGCTTTCCGAGCTGCGCGGCAAGTGGGTGCTGGTCTATTTCTATCCGCGCGACGACACGCCGGGCTGCACGATCGAGGCCTGCGGGCTGCGCGATGCAGCCCGCGAGTATTCGCGCGCGGGCATCACCGTGCTCGGCATCAGCGCCGACTCCTCCAAGAGCCACAGGAAGTTCGCCGACAAGTTCCAGCTGTCCTTCACGCTGCTCGCCGACGAGGAGAAGAGCGTGATCCGCGCCTTCGGAGCCTGGGGCAAGAAGAAGTTCATGGGCCGCGAGTTCGACGGCATCCTGCGCCAGTCGTTCCTGGTGGACCCGAAGGGCAAGATCGCCAAGGTCTATTCCAAGGTGAAGCCCGAGGAGCACGCCGGCGAGGTGTTGGCCGACATGGCCGCGCTCCAGGGCGGCAAGCCGGCCGCGCGGCCGGCGGCGAAGACCGCCCCGAAGACGCCCGCGGCGCCCAAGAAGTCGCCCACCCAGTCTCCGACGAAGGCGCGCGGCGGGCCGAGCCCCGCGAGCGCGCGCAAGTCGAAGCCGAAGGGGTGAGGGCCGCCCCGCGCGTCAGCGGCGCGCGGCCGCGATCAGCTCGTTCGCCTCGCGCGGGTGTCGCTTGCACTCGAGCAGGGCCGCGAGCACGAGTGGCACCACCAGGGTCGCGTCCGACTCGATCACGAACATCGGCGTGTCGCTCGTGAGCTTGTCCCACGTGATCTTCTCGTTCGGCGTCGCGCCCGAGTACGAGCCGTAGGACGTGGTCGAGTCGGAGATCTGGCAGAAATAGGCCCACGGCTTGGCGTCCTCCTGCAGGTCGTACTTGATCGACGGCACGACGCAGATGGGGAAGTCGCCCGCGATCCCGCCGCCGATCTGGAAGAAGCCGACCCCGGCGCCCTGTGACAGCTCGCGGTACTGGTCGTAGAACGCGGCCATGTACTCGACGCCCGACTTCACGATCGAGGGCGAGCACTCGCCGCTCTTCACGTACGAGGCGAAGATGTTGCCGAAGGTCGAGTCCTCGTAGCCGGGCACGACGATCGGGAGGTTCGCCTTGGCCGCGGCGAGCAGCCAGCTCTCCTCGGCGGGACCCTTGTGGAGTTTGGCGGGCAGGGCCTGGATCAGCTCGTAGAAGTATTCGTGCCAGAAGCGGCGCTGCCTGCCGGCGCTGGCGTTCTTCCACATCGGCACGATGAACTTCTCGACCGCGCGGAAGGCTTCGTCCTCGGGGATGCTCGTGTCGGTCACGCGCCGCATGCGCTGCTCGAGGATGCGCGTGTCGTCCGCCTTGGTGAAGTAGCGGTAGTCGGGGAAGTCCTTGTAGTGGTCGTGCGCGACCAGCCGGAACAGCGATTCTTCGAGGTTGGCGCCGGTGACCGAGAGCCCGTGCACGAGGCCCGCGCGGATGGCCGGCGCCAGTGTGATGCCGAGCTGCGCCGAGGACATCGCGCCCGCCATGGCCCAGAACATCTTCCCGCCGCCTTCGACGTGCCTCCAGTAGGCGAGCAGCGCATCACGCGTCGCGCGCGCGTTGAAGTTCTTGTAGTTCGCCAGCGTGAACTGCAGGACGGGCAGGTTGGAGGTCGGCATGGGCCTCTTCCTACCAAACCTCCGGCTGTCGTCAACGACGGCGCGCCGCGCGACGAGTTCGACTTGCCGCGGCGTGCTACTTCGCCTGCTCGATCACGTGCAGCCGGTCGGCGGCGAGGCCGGTGAGCTCTTGCTGCGCGCCGTCGGGCCAGTGGACGAGGATCTTGTCGGCCTGCGTGGCCTGGCCGAGGCCGAAGGTGAGCGGCAACTCGACTTGCGAGAGGTAGCTCTTGAAGGGCACGACGTCCTGGCACTGCCTGACGCCGGCGTTCACGAGCTCGACGCGAGCGCCGATGGCCGCACGGTTCTTGCCGCTCCCGACCAGGTGCAGGCGCAGCCAGTGGTTGCCGAGGGCTTGGTCGTTCTGGAGCAGCATGGGCTTGCCGCCCGACTGCGTGAGCAGCACGTCCAGGTCGCCGTCTCCGTCGATGTCGGTCGAGGCGCAGCCGCGGCCGACGATCGGGCGCAGGAGGTCGCCGGCGCTCGCGACCTCCAGGAAGGTGCGTCGCGCTGCGTTGCCGGCGTTCCAGAAGAGCTGCGCGGGTTGCTGGTAGGTCTGGCTGGCCTGGACCTGGTTGATCTCGTCCTCGAGGTGCCCGTTGGCCTGCAGGTAGTCCTGGCGGCCGTCGAGGTCGTAGTCGAGGAACAGCGTGCCGAACTTGAGGTACTTGCGCGTGGGGGCGCCGATGCCGACGCCGATGGCCTCGTCGGCCCACAGGTCGGCGCGGCCCTGGCTGACGTAGAACGAGCTCATCTCGTTGGCGAAGTTGCCGATGGCGTAGGCGATCGCCTCGTCGTTGCGGAACCAGGCCGCGTCGATGCCCATCGCGCCGGTCGCGCGTCCCTCGCGGTCGAAGGCCAGGCCGAGCTTCTGACCGCACTCCTCGAACGCGCCCGCGCCGAGGTTGCGGTAGAAGAAGTTCGCGACCGTGTCGTTGGCGACCATCAGGTCGAGGTCGCCGTCCAGGTCGGCGTCGTTCGCGCGCACGCCCAGGGCCTTCCCTACCGGTACATCCGTGGCGACGTTGGTGACGTGCAGTCCGGAGGCCTGGCTCACCTCGCTGAAGTTCCCGTCGCCCGCGTTGCGGTAGAGATAGGGCTGCGTGCCCTCGAAGGTGGTGGGCGGGCCGTAGGCTCGACCGATGCCGGAAAGCGTGAAGCCCACCTCGATGTCGATCGCGCGCGACCAGCGCACGTAGTTGCCGACGTACAGGTCGAGGTCGCCATCGCGTTCGGCGTCGAAGAAGCACGCGCACGTGCTCCAGGCGTCGCTCGCGCCCGCGAGGCCCAGGTCCCGCTCGGCGAAGCGCCCACTCTCGTTGACGAAGCAGCGATTCGGGCCGACGGTGGTGAAGAACACGTCCACGTCGCCGTCGGCGTCCACGTCGGCGCAGGCCGCGCCCATGCCGTAGAAGGTTGCGCCGAGTCCGGCCTCGGCGGTGACGTTGGTGAAGCGGCCCTTGCCATCGTTGGCGTAGAGGGCCTGGGTAGGCTTCTCGGTGCGCTGGCTCTCGGGCCACGGGCAGGCGTTGACGAACAGAAGGTCGGCGTCGCCGTCCCCGTCGTGATCGAAGAAGGCCGAGCCACCGCCCATGGTCTCGGGCAGGAGCTTGTCGCCCTCGGCCCCGTTCTCGTGCTCGAAGTCGATGCCGGCCTGCGTGGTCACGTCCGTGAAGCGCACCGCGGGCGCCAGCACGTCGTGCGTCACAGCGAGCGGCGCCTCGGTGTCGATCACCTGCGCCGGGGCCACGGCCTTCGGGCGGTTCAGCCACCAATAGACGCCGCCGCCGGCCGCGGCGAGGAGCACGAGCGCCAGGGCCGAGACGCGGAAGGCGCGGCCGATCACGCGATCGTCGTGCGAGACCTCTTCGTACTCGATTTCGGACATGGGCAGGGTGGGCGTGACGAGCGGCGCTGGATGATACCCACGGGGCGGGCTCTTTCGTCGTCGCGCGGAGTTACTGCTTGCCCCCCCTGGGGGCCGGGGCGCGCTCCTCTTCGCGTTGCTCTCGACCGGACGGTCCGCCGCTGTGCAGGCCCGCGAGGCCGAAGGCGCCCTCGCGCTGCAAGTCGTAGATCACGACTGCCTCGGCGGCGCGATCGGCGGCCGGATCGTTGCGACGCGCGATGGCCACGGCGTGGTCACGGGCGTTGTCGTCGGGCTTGTACTTCTCGTGCAGCGCGCGGTGGCGCTCGGAGTCCTCGGTCTGGCCCAGCTCGCCCAGGATCTGGCTCAGGTTGTAGTGGGCGTTGACGTTCTCGGAGTCGATCTGCAGCGTGCGTTCGAAGTAGCCCCTGGCCTTCGTCAGGAGCTCCTGGCGCCGAGCGCGATGCTCCCCACCGCGCTCCTCCTTGGCGCGCTCGACCAGCGTCTGGCCCAGCTCGTTGAGCAGGCGATAGTCCTGGGAGAAGTCGAACTCGCGCTTGCGCGTCTCGGCCGTGTCGAGCTCGACGAGTTGCTCGTACTCCGCGATGGCCTCGTCGAGGAAGCCGTTTTGCTTGTTCACGAGTCCGGAGAACCAGAGAATGCTCCAGGCGTTCGAGGGCGCGACGTGCGCGCCCGCGCGCGCCAGGGCTCCGGCGGCTTCCTCCAGACGGCCCTCGCGCAGGTAGGTGCGCCCGAGGTTGAGCGCACCGTCGGCCTTGCCGAGCTGCTCTACCTGCTTGAAGGCCTCCTCGGCCTGGCGCAGCTCGCCGGCCATGCCGCTTTCGCCGGCTTTGCGCAGGAGTCCGATGCCGTAGTCGTTCCAGCGCTCCCACGGCTCGATCCTGTGCTCCGGAGCAGGCTTGCCTTCCTGTGTCAGCGCGCTCGTGCCGCGCACGGGCAGCGTCAGCGTGTCACGCGCGAGCTCCATGATCGGCAAGTCGTTGCCGTCGAACTGCTCGCCCTGGAACAGGCGCATGTAGGTCGTGTCGAACTTGCGGTAGTTCAGCACGACCTCGACCGTGAGCGGCTCGCTGGCATCCGCGGGCACTTCGAAGCCGTAGTGGACGACGTCGGCCGCGCCCGGCGGGATCTGGTGGTTGTAGAGCGCAACGAAGATGTCCTGCGCGTTGCGGCGGTCGATACGCCGGCCCTCGCGGTCGAGCATGTAGACGTTGATGAAGTGCGACCAGGGATCGACCTCGCGCTCGTCCCCGAGCCCGCCGCTCTTGCCGATCACACGCGTGCCGCTCTTGATCGTGAGTTCCAACCACACCTCGTTGGAGTCGGCCGTGCCCTGCGTGAAGGGGTGGCCCATCTTCACCGTGCGCACGACGGTGTCGAGCAGGTAGCTCTCACCCGGCACCAGTTCGGGCAGTTCCGGGCGCAGCGGGGCGTGCAGCTTGCCCTCGAGCGTGCCCTCTTCGCGCAGCGCGAAGAGATCGACGCGTAGGACGCCCTCGTTGAACTTCTGGTGCGCGTCGATGACCTCCTGCGGCGCGCCGAGCAGGAACGGGATGGCCGTGTTGGCCGAGGGGAACTGGTGATCGTGCACCTTGAGCTCGTCCGATTCGTCGCGCACCGCCGCGCCGAAGTCGGTCGAGGCCATCAAGTTCATGTGGCATCCGTTGCAGTCGTGCTTGGCCTTGGGCGGGTAATAGAAGCTCGCCACGCCGTGACCCGACACACCCGACAAGTGATAGTCGTCGTAGTGGTTCTGGCCGCGCAGCCACTTGTACTGGTTGAGCTCCTCGGGCAGGTGCACCTTGTGGCAACCGCCGCAGAACTCGGCCGTCTTGTGCAGCGGCTTCAGGAAGGTCTTCTTGTGGAAGGCGGGCTTCGATTTGACCAGCTGGCGATTGACCCACTGCAGGAACGGGTTGTCCGAGAACGCAAACGGGTAGTGCGAGGGCTCCTCGATGGTGTAGTCGGAGTTGCCGCGCCGGCTGTTGACGTGCGTGATCGCGTGGCAGGCGGTGCAGGTGATCCCGGCCTGGGAGGTCGGATGGTTGACGTCGTCGAACTCGGGGTCGTCGAAGGCGCCGCTGAAGAACGGCACGATGTCGTGGCAACCGGCGCAGAAGCGCGAGGCCTGTACGTTGCCGTCGCGCTCGAGCGCGACCTTGCGCGTCTCGCGCACCGAGAAGAGGTAGGCCGGGTTGTTGAAGGACGCGAAGCGGTGCGCGCTGTGGTACCACTTGCCGAAGATGTCCGGATGGCACTTCTTGCAGTACTCGTCCATCATCAGCGTGTCCGCCGGGATGAAGTTCCCGCTCGCGGTGCGCGCCAGCGACGGGAAGAAGTACTGCTCGCCCGAGGCCGGGCCCTCGACGCCCCATTGCTTCGGGTCCTGCGAGTGCAAAAAGACCATGCCGACCGCGAAGGCGCCCGCCACGACCAGCCACACGAGGCCGATCTTCCATTTGATCTGGCGCCCCGCGAGGCGGTGCAGGATGAACAGCCAGACCACGGCGATGGGCGCGCCGACGTGGATCCAGTAGAAGAACTTGCGCGCGCCCGGGTCGCGCACTTCCAGGCTGACCCCGAACACGTCCAGGCGCATCAACAGGAAGCCCGTGACCAGCAGCGCGATCGCGCTCGTGAATAGCGCATAGCCCGCGATCACCGCCCGGCGATTCGGACGGTTGTGCGTGTTGTAGATGTGGAAGATCCCGAACAGGATCACCGGCAGCGTGATGAGCAGGCCCAGCGCCAGGTGCCCCAGGAACATCACCTGGTAGAAGTAGTTCTGGACCGTCTCGCCGCGCGCGTATTCGGCGAGCGTGACCGCCGCCAGGTAGACCGAGTTCACCCCCAGCAGGGCGAACAGCGCGAAGATCACGGCCAGCAGCTTCTTGAGGCGCGCGCCGACGGCCTTGCGGTAGAGCGTCTTCTCGGGCGGCTGGAGGGGAGCGGCGTCGGTCATCGAGGGACTGGGCGAGTATCGCAGGAACGGGGAGAGGGCCGGGGTTCCCGCGCCTTTTCCAGAATCCCGCCGGGTTGGGTCGGGCTGGCTAGCAGAGACGGCTAGCGCCCGCCGAATTTGCCGGCCTGGATCACATCATAGAGGCTGTCCACGTCGAGCCAGTTGCCGGCCGTGTAAGCCACCTGGACCTCGAGCCCCGCGGTGACCAGCCGGTTCAGCAGCTCGGAAATCTCCGGCCGCGAGCCGCGCCCGGCGCCCAGGAGTTCGGCCACCGCTTCGCGCACCGCTCCCAGCGCGCGTGGCGCGATCTTCATGAGTCCGATCCATTCCCCGTGGCGCTCCTCCTCGGGCAGGGCCGCGTGCATGCGTCGCAGCTTGACGGGCGCGGCGTACGCGCGCCGAGTAGGCGACGCCGAGCAGCTCACGAAGTCCGCCGCGCGGCCGAGGTTGGCGCTCTCCTGCCAGTGGCTGTCCACCACCAGCGTGATGTCGGCCGTGTTCGCGTCGGACTCGTTCCCGATCAGGAGCTCGAGCGCGTGGCGGCGGAAGAGCACGTCTCCGTAGCACACGTACGTCGCGCCCTCGCTCGAGTCGAGCGCGTCCAGCGCGAGTGCCAGCGAGTGCAGCTCGCCGGTCGTCTCGTGCCGGTCGTTGTCCACGTAAGCGAGTCCGGGCAGGGCCACGGCTTCCTTCTTGTAGCCGCGCACCACGTGGATGCGGTGCACTCCGGCCGACTTGAAGGCGGCCACGATGTGGGCGAGCAGCGGCTCGCCGTCCACTTCGACCATGGTCTTCGGGCGGTCCTCGGTCAGCTTGCCGAGTTCGATGCCGCGCGAGGCGGCCAGCACCACGGCGCGGTCGCTGCGCGTGGCGCGCGGCAGGAAGCGCGTTTCGGCTTCCTGCAGCTCGGCCACGCCTTGCATGCGAAAGACCTCGGACACGGGCGCGATCTCGTTCTCGACCGCGGCCGCGGTTTGCTCGCGCGCCAGCACGCGCGCCGTGCGCTGCATGGCCGCCAGCGAAGCGCGCAGCACCTGGTTGGCCCAGATCGCCATCGAGAAGCCCGCGTCGCGGAAGACCTGCGTCGGCGTGCGCCAGTACTTGGTCGGCACGATCAAGACCGGCGCGCGATCGCCCCACTCGCTGCGGAAGGCGAGCACTTCGTCGGCGGTCGCCTTGGAAGAATGGATCAGGATCGCGTCGGCGCCGGCCTCGACGTAGGCCTCGGCGCGGCGCAGGGCCTCGCCCAGTCCCCAGCCGGCGATCAACGCCTCCGTGCGCGCTACGAGCATGAAGTCGCGGTCACGCGCCGCGTCCTTGCCGGCCTTGATCTTGCCCGCGAACTCCTCGATCTCGGCCAGCGGTTGCATCTCGCCGTCGAGGAAGCTGTTCGCCTTCGGGAAGAGCTTGTCCTCGATACAAAGGGCGGCGATGCCGCGTTGCTCGAGCTTGCGCACCAGCCGGCGCACGTTGTTGAAGTTCCCGTAGCCGGTGTCACCGTCGAGCAGGATCGGGACCGAGCTCGCGTCCGCCATGAACTCGAGCATCTCGAGCACCTGGGTCCACGAGGCCTCGTTGTTGTCGCGCACCCCGTACTGCGCCGCGAGGCACAAGCCGCTGGCCCACAGTCCGGCGAAGCCCGCCTCCTCGCCCACGCGCGCCGAAAGCCCGTTGTGGGCCTCGATCAAGAACTCGAGCTGCGGAGAATGGAGGAGCTCGCGGAAGCGGGTGGTCTTGTGCACGGGGGCGCAGTTCTACCCCGTGCTGACCCGGAACCGAACTGGTCCGCAGCTTGCGGAAGCTGGGCACTCCCGGGGGTGACCCCCCCGATTCGTGACCCCGAGAAGGCCTCTGGATCGACCCCTCCAGGGGCCTTCTCCCTTTCCTTTGCGCCTTCTGCTGTCGCAGAGCCGTCCGAACCCCGGAGCTTCCGCCTAGATCCTGGACGGCTCTCGAACGCGTGGGGGGTCAGGACGGTCCGCGAAACCGCCGGGGAAGAGAATCCTGGTTGGGCGACCGTGGAGACACGGGGGACACGGAGCCCGCGCCGAAGTCATCCGTCTGCGTCCGACTCGACTGCCCAGGCGCAGCCCGCAAGCGCGGGTTCTATTGGGAGACGATCACGCGCTGGCCGAACAGATCCACCGCAAGAACGGCCCCACTGGAGAATTCGATCACGAGGGCACGGTCCCCATCCACGAAGAGCGCGTGCGATTCACTCAGGGACGGCCCCGTACCCGTGGAATCGTCCGAGAGGCCTTCGAGGGCTACTGGGAGCTGGGCTACGGCTACACCTTCGGCCGCGGCGCGGCCAAGGACGCCGACTACAACAACCTGACCGCGGCCTTCACGCGTCGCTACGGCGGCTGCGTGCGCGCGCTCTTCAACTTCGGCCAGGACTCGAGCCCGGAGACGGCCAGAGGAGGGCTCCTCCTGGTCGAGAACTCGCTGATCACTAGCGATCCCTATGGGTGCGTGCCGTACTTCAACCTGTTCGCCGGTCACGATCACCCCCAGTCGCTCGCGCGGGCCGCAGGAGCGGGCGGCGTGTTGAAGAACAACGGCATCAACTTCGAGGCGGACGCGCTCACCGCCTTTCCCGCGTTGGATGCCAGCGGGCACGACTCCTACGGGGCCGCGCTCGGGTTGGAGCTCCTGATGGGCTTCGACGCTTCCGACCCCGCGCTCCGGAGCCAGCTCGTGTTCGAACTGGCCGGCCAACACCCGTACGGAGACGATGCCGCCGCCGCGGGGGACGAGGCTGGCCCTCGACCTCCGTTACCAGAAGCCGCTCAGCCATCGCTTCATCTTCCGGGCCGATGCAACCGCCGGTGCACGCGAGGAAGCCGACGAGTACGTCGCCCTGCGCCTCGAGTTTCGCTGGAAGTTCTGAGGGAAACCTCGAGATTCGGCGGCCGTGGCGCTCGCTTCAACATGAGCGCATTGACTCCGCCAGACGGCCCCACACCTCCGCCGTGCTATCCTCCACCTCTCACGCATCATCCGAGGCGCTAGTGGAGGGAGGAGGATCTGGCTCATGGATCAAAGCACCTACTCTACTTGCTTTGCGCCGGTACTCGCTCTCGACGACACGCTCAAGAGACAGATGGCGAGCCTCTATCTCGGGAGCTACGAGGCCTCGAGCGAGGCGCTCTTCCTCGACGATCTCTCCCGCAAGGACGAGGTGCTGCTGCTGCAGGCGGAGGCCGAGCTGGTCGGCTTCACCACCGTGCGGGTGTTCGAGCGCGAGTGGCACGGTCGAAGAATCCGCGTGGTGTATTCCGGCGACACCATCGTCGAGCGAGCGCACTGGGGCCAACAGGCGCTGGCGTTCGCGTGGATCGCCCGCATGGGCGCGCTCAAGCAGGAGCATCCGCAGGTCCCGCTGTACTGGTTGTTGCTCGTGAAGGGTCACCGCACGTTCCGGTACCTGCCCGTCTTCGGGAAGTCCTTCCATCCTCATTGGAGCGCCGAGTGCGGCGACCTGAAGCCCCTGGCCGACGCGCTTGCGTTGGACCTGTTCCCCCACGACTACAATCCGGCGACCGGGGTCGTCGAGTTCGGCCGGTCACGCGGTCATCTGAAGGCACACCTCGCGCAGCCCACGCCCGCCGAGCTGGAGCGGGAGGGCGTGCGCTTCTTCCTCGAGCGCAATCCTGGCTTCCTGCGAGGCCACGAGCTCGTGTGCTTGTGCGAGGTGGAAGAGCACAACATGAAGCCGCTCACCCTGAGGCTCTTCCGCAAGGGTGCCGATGCTTGCTAGCCCCTGGGACCGACTCTCGGCTGTGCTGCCGAGCGAAGCACACGAGCCTTGGCTCCCGACCGTCCTGGCGCGGAACGCGCACACCGCCTATCTGAGTCGTCACGGGTCGCCCCGTACCCTGGAGTCCTTCCGGGAGCGCGTGCCCGTCGTCGGCCACGAGGATCTGCTGCCCTGGATGGAGTGCGTCGAGCGCGGCGAGTCCGACGTGCTCTTCGCGGGGCGACCGATCGCGTACGAGCGCACCGGCGGGAGCAGCGGGGGTGCCAAGCTGATCCCCTACTCGGCCGAAGGCCTCGGCGACTTCCAGCGCGCTCTGTTGCCCTGGCTCGCCGGCGCGGTGCGGTCGCACGGCGTGATTGGGCGCGCGTACCTGTCGATGAGCCCGGCCACACGCGCTTCGGAGCGCATCGGCGAGGTACCCGTAGGGCTGCCGGACGGCGCCTATCTCGGCCAGGCTGCCGCGATCCTCGCAGCGGTGACCGCCGTACCCTTCGACGTGGCAGCGATCCCCGACGTGGCACGCTGGCGGGCGGAGACGTTGAAGCACCTCGCCCGCGCTGGAGATCTCGAGCTCATTTCGGTCTGGAGCCCGACCTTCCTGCTGCGGCTGCTCGACGACCTCGCGGAGCCCCGCTCGATCTGGCCGCGCCTGAAGCTCCTGAGCTGCTGGGCGTCGGGGGCGTCGCGGCCGTTCGCCACGGCGCTGGCGGCGCGTCTGCCGCACGCGCACTTGCAGCCCAAGGGGCTGCTGTCGACCGAATGCGTCGTCACGGTGCCGGACGAGGAAGATCGCCCGGTGCTGACGCCGCACGGCTTCTTCGAGTTCGAGCGCGAGGGGCGGCTCCATCTCGCCGACGAGCTGGCGCGTGGCTCGGTCTACCAGGTCGTGGCCACCACGGCGAGCGGGCTCTATCGCTATCGGACGGGAGACCTCGTGTGTTACGAGGGACCTGCTCGCTCGGGCCTGCCGGTGCTCGAGTTCGTGGGCAGGGGCGAGCTCGCTTCCGATCTTGTGGGAGAGAAGCTGAGCGAGCCCTTCGTCACGCGCTGCCTCGAGGGCGTCGCGGGATTTCGCCTGCTCGTTCCGGAACCCGAGGGTGACGGCTACGTGCTGGTGACCGAGGCTGGCTCCCATGCGGACAGCGAGCACGTCGAACTGCGCCTGAGCGGCAACCCGCAGTACGCCTACGCTCGACGGCTGGGCCAGCTCAAGGCGCTGCGTCTGCTCGAGGTCGAGCGTCTCTTCGAGCGCTACGTCGAAGTGCAGTTGCAGCAGGGTGTGCGCCTCGGGGACATCAAGCCCGTGGCACTGCGCAACGAGCGCACCTGGACCGCGAGCCTCGCATGACAGCCATGAAGATCGCCCTGCTCTCGCCCAAGGGACCGCTCTACCGGCATCGCGGGGGCATCTTCAAGAAGTCCCTGCGCTACCAGCCGCTCACGCTCACGACGCTGGCCGCACTCGTTCCGGCGGAGCTGGAGGCCGAGATCGAGCTGTACGACGAGGGCATCCAGGAGGTGCCCGACGTCCTCGATGCGGACCTGATCGGGATGACCGTCATCACCGGCACGGCCAGGCGCGCCTACGAGCTTGCGGATCGCTTCCGCGCGCAGGAGAGGACCGTGGTGCTCGGCGGTCCGCACGTCACCTTGCTCCCGGAAGAAGCGGCGGGACACGCCGATGCCGTGGTCGTCGGCTACGCGGAGGACACCTGGCCCGAGCTGCTGCGCGACTTCAGGCGCGGGAAGCTGCGGCGCGAGTACCGGCAGGCGCCCGACTTCTCGCTCGAGCGGGCGGACATGCCCTTCGCCCGGCGCGAGCTGTTCGACCGCGGGCGCTTCCTGACGCAGGCAGTGTTCGAAGCCACGCGCGCCTGCGCTCACGATTGCGAGTTCTGCGTGGCGCCCAGCGCCTGGGGACGCAAGCAGTTCCAGAAGCCCGTCGGCTGGGTGGTCGAGGACATCCGCCGCGTCGGCGACCGACGCATCCTGTTCGTCGACCTCAACCTCATCTCCGACAAGGCCTACGCGCGCGAGCTGTTCTCCGCGCTGATTCCGCTCGGGGTGCGCTGGTTCGGGCTGTCCACCGTGCTCATCGCGCACGATCCGGAGCTGATGCAGCTCATGGCGCGCTCCGGCTGCCGGGGCTTGCTGCTCGGGCTCGAGACGATCACGCCCAGCGGCCTGCAGGAAACCGGCAAGACCTTCAATGGTTCCGTCGATTACGCGCGCCTCATCGCGGACTTGCACGAGCTAGGCATCGCGATCCAGGGCTGCTTCGTGTTCGGGCTGGACCACGACACGCCGGATGTCTTCGACGCCACGGTGGAGTTCGCCATCGACACGGGCATCGACCTGCCGCGTTTCGCCGTGCTGACACCCTTCCCCGGAACGCCGCTACACCGGCGGTTGGAGCAGCAGGATCGCATCCTGACGCGGGACTGGGAGCTCTACGACGGCCAGCACGTGGTGTTCCGCCCGCTCCACATGAGTCCGCAGCAGCTCGCCGCCGGCCACGAGCGGGCGTGGAAGAACGTGTACCGCTATGGGGCGATCGCGCGGCGACTGTGGAAGGCGAGAGCTTTCGAACCGCTCGCGCTGGCGGCGAACCTCGGGTACCGCTTCTACGCCCACCACCTGCACAGCTTCTACACCTGCGACTGGCACCTGTCTCTCGCGCCGCCGGTGTCGGCCAAGGGTCCGCTCGAGACCAGGGGCAAGCCGGTATGCGGCTGACGCTGATCCACCCGGCCATCGGGCACCGGGCCGGGGAGAGTTACATCCGCACCTGGCAGATGGAGCCGCTGCCGATCGCGGCGCTGGCGGGTCTCACGCCGAGTGACGTCGAGCTCGCGTTCCACGACGACCGGATGGAAGCGATCCCGTTTGATGCGCCGACCGATGCGGTGGCGATCCCGGTCGAGACCTACACGGCGGCGCGCGCCTATCAGATCGCCAGCGAGTACCGGCGCCGCGGCGTGCCGGTGGTCATGGGTGGGTTCCATGCCACGCTCGCCACCAAGGAGACCGCCCGTCATGCCGAGTCCGTGGTCACGGGCGAGGCCGAGGGCGTCTGGGCGCAGGTGGTCGATGACCTGCGCCACGGGACGCTGCAACGCCGCTACCACGGCGAGCAGCGCCCGCTGGCGGACGTGCGCTACGACCGGCGGCTGTTCCGCGGCAAACGCTATCTGCCCATCGGACTGGTCGAGACTGGCCGCGGCTGCCAGTTCCCGTGCGAGTTCTGCGCGATCCAGACCTTCTTCTCGCGCACCTATCGCTCGCGGCCGGTCGAGCACGTGATCGCCGAGCTCACCGGGCTCAAGGCCGAAAAGCGTTTCTTCTTCTTCGTCGACGACAACTTCGCGGGGAACCTGAAGGCCGGCAAGCCGCTGCTGGCCGAGCTGGAGAAGCTCGGCATTCGCTGGATCACGCAGCTGAGCATCGACGCTGCCCACGATGAGGGCTTCCTCGCGGAGCTCCGGCGTGCGGGTTGCCGCGGCGTCCTGATCGGGTTCGAGAGCCTGGACGAGGCCAATCTCGGGCTGATGAACAAGCGCTTCAACACCATGCGCGGCGGCTTCCGGCCAGCGCTCGCCAATCTCCGGCGCCACGGCATCTTCGTCTACGGCACCTTCATCTTCGGCTACGAGCACGACACGCCGGAATCCTTCGACGCCGCGGTGGACTTCGCCACCGAGGAAGGGATGTGCATCGCCGCATTCAATCACCTCACGCCCTTCCCCGGCACGCCGCTCTACCGACGGCTGCAGGCAGAGCGTCGGCTACGCTACGAGGCCTGGTGGCTCGATCCAGCGTACCGCTACAACGCGCTGCCCTTCGTGCCGAAGACGCTGACGCCCGAGCAGGTGACGGCGGGCTGCGTCGCGGCGCGCCGCAAGTTCTACGCTTGGCGCAGCATCGCAAGGCGCAGCACGCGACACTGGCGCGACGGGTACGTGTTCCGGAACTTCTTCCTCGTGAACGCGATGCTTCGCAACGAGATCTCCCAGCGCGACGGCTATCCGTTGGGCGATGAGACCTGGCGCGGCGAGCTGCTGGAGGCGCAGTGACCGACTTCCGGCTGGCCACCGAGGCGGACGATGCGCTGGTCCGTTCCATGCTGCGCGAGAACGGCATGCCTACCTGGGTCGAGATGACGATCGAGCGCGAGCCCTCCGCGTTCGCTGGCAAGAACGCCTTCGGTCGGGACTGGACCGTGATCGCGGAGGAGAAGAGCCAGGTAGTCGGCATGTACACGGCGTCCGTGGTACCCGTGCACGTGAACGGCCGCCCGGAACGGCTCGGCTATCTCGGAGGCCTACGCGTGAACCCGGAGCACCGCGGCCGCATCCGCCACGTGCGCGCAGGCTACGCGTCCATCCGCTCGCTCGCCCCGGTTGCCCGCACGCTGCCCTGGTGGTTCACCGTCGTCGCCGCCGAGAACGCCGCCGCGCGCAGACTGCTCGAGGCCGGCGTTCCCGGTCTCCCCGCCTATCACCCGCTGGGAGAGTACGTCACGCTCGGCCTGCCGACCGCGCGCGGCGCGCGCCACGAATTGTGGCGCCAGGCCGGCGAGCCGGAACTGCAGCGCATCCTCGAGTTCCACGCTGCCCACGCCGGTCCGTTCCAGTTCGCGCCGGTGTTGCAGGCCGACGTCGTGCGGGGCATCGGGCTGGAGCGTTTCTTCGTCCACGAGCAGGCGGGAGCGCTGCGCGGGGTGGCCGCGCTGTGGGACCAGTGCGCCTTCAAGCAGATCGTGGCCCGCCGCTACCGCCGGCCGA
Organism: Planctomycetota bacterium; assembly: GCA_013140785.1. Taxonomy (GTDB): domain Bacteria; phylum Planctomycetota; class UBA1135; order UBA1135; genus JABFRZ01. Next base: position 15,343 of record JABFRZ010000153.1, read on the forward strand.
TCGGCGCTCTTGTGCCCGCCTACAACGCGTACGCGAAGCTCTTCCGGCGCATCCCGCTGCCGCGCGAAGGTCACGCGCTCGAGCAGACGTTCATCGCCTTCCTGGCGCTCGACGGCGAGGTCATGCCGCAGGGCCGAGCGCTGCTGCAGGACCTGCTGTCGCGCTGCACGACGCCCGTGGCGAGCCTCGGTCTGCACGCGGCACATCCCCTGGTCGCGGCACTGGAGGGGCTGAAACCGATGCGCTACCCGGCGCGGGTCTACGCCGTGAGCTTCGAAGGCCGGCCAGCCGTCAGCGGCCGCCCTGCTCAACCCGAGGCGGCGTTGTTGTGAGACTCACGCTCGTACGACCCAACCTGGGCGACTACCGCTCCTCGGATGCGATGCCCCCGCTCGCCATGGGCATCCTCGCCGCACGCGCGCCCGGCTGGGACGTCAGCTTCTTCGACGAGAAGGCGGAGGAACTGCCCGAGGACGATCGGCCGGACCTGGCCGCGCTCAGCGTCGAAACCTTCACCGCGCACCGGGCCTACGCGGTGGCGGATGCGTACCGCACGCGGGGCGTGCCGGTCGTCATGGGCGGATACCATCCTACCTTCCTGCCAGACGAGGCACTCCAGCACGCCGACGCGGTGATCGTCGGCGACGCGGAAGGAGCCTGGGAACGTCTGCTCGACGATTTTCGGGTGGGACGTCTGCAGCGGCGCTACGGCGGGGGCAACGAGACGCCGCTCACGGACTATCGGCTGGAGCGCTCCATCTATCGCGGCAAGCGCTACGCGCCGGTCGAGCTCGTCCAATTCGGGCGCGGATGCCGGTTCGCGTGCGACTTCTGCTCGATCCACAGCTTCTATGGTACGAGCCTGCGCGTGCGGCCCCTCGACGGGCTGATCTCCGAGATCGAGAGCCTGCCCGCGAACCGGCTGCTGTTCTTCGTGGACGACAACCTGTTCGGCAGGAAGTCGGACCTGCTGGCGCTGCTCGCCGCGCTCGAGCCCCTCCACCGGCGCTGGTGCTGCCAGATCAGCATCGACGTCGCGCGCGACGAAGCCCTGCTCGACCGGATGCAGGCAGCAGGTTGCAGGCTGGTGATCATCGGCTTCGAGTCGTTGAACCCGGAGAGCCTCGAGCAGATGGGCAAGGGCTGGAACCAGGTGAGCGGCTCCTACCAGCGCGTCGTGCGCGCGCTGCACGGCCGCGGCATCGGCATCTACGGCACCTTCGTCTTCGGCTACGACGCGGACACCAGGGACAGCATGGCGCGCACGCTGGACTTCGCGCTCGAATCGCGCCTCGAGATCGCGAACTTCAATCCGCTCACGCCCACGCCCTGCTCGGCCCTCTACGACCGCTTGCTCGGCGAAGGGAGGCTGCTCTCACCGCAGTGGTGGCTCGATCCGGGTTATCGCTACGGCGACGCGATCTTCGCACCACGCGGCATGCGCGCGGACGAGCTGGTGGACGGCGTATTCGAGGCCCGCAAGCGCTTCTACAGCTGGCGTTCCATCGGCTTGCGAGTGCTCGATGGAGAAGTGCCGTTCTCGCCGTTCCACCTGGGCATGACCACGGTCGGCAACCTCATTTCGCGGCGCGAGATCTACAAGAAGCAGCACCGGCTCCTCGGGACCTAGCCCGGGCCAGCGTCATGAAGATCACCTTCATCAAGCCGAACATCGGGCGCATGGAGCACAGCCTCTACGTCGACGAGGGGCGGATGGAGCCGCTGATGCTGGGCGTGCTCGCCGGTCTCACGCCGAGCGATGTGGAGTGCGTGCTTTACGACGATCGGATGGAGTCGATCCCGTTCGACGAGCCCACCGACCTGGCAGCGATCACCGTGGAGATCTACACCGCGCGCCGTGCCTACGAGATCGCCGCCGAATACCGCGCGCGGGGCGTCCCGGTCATCCTCGGCGGGATGCACGTCACGCTGCTGCCCGAGGAGGCCGCGCTGCATGCGGACAGCATCTTCCTGGGGGACGCCGAGACGGCCTGGGCCGCGGTCGTCGAGGACGCGCGGCACGGGCGGCTCAAGCCGCGCTACCAGGGCCCGCCGGGCGTGGGGCAGATCGGACGGGTGCTGCCGCGACGCGACCTGTTCCGGGGCAAGGGTTATCTGCCGGTCACGCTCATGCAGTACGTACGCGGCTGCCGCTTCGCCTGCCGGTTCTGCGCGGTGAGCCAGTACTTCGACAAGAAGCACTACATTCGCGCGCTCGACGATGTGCTGCGCGAGATCGAGGCGCAGGATCGCAAGTTCATCTTCTTCGTCGACGACAACATCGCCAGCGACCACAAGGCGCTGGCCGAGTTCTGCCACGCGCTCATCCCCATGAAGGTGCACTGGGTGAGCCAGGCGAGCCTGGACGTCACTCGCGATCGAAAGCTCATGCGGCTGCTCGAGCGCGCGGGGAACTGGGGCAACGTCACCGGCTTCGAATCCATCACGCCCGCAAGCCTGCGCGATGCCAAGAAGTCGCCCAACATCCCGTGCTTCTCCCACTACAAGGAGGAAGTTGGCATCCTGCGCGACCACGGCATGATGAGCTGGGCGGCCTTCACGCTTGGACACGACCACGATACGGCAGCTTCCATCGCGGCCACGGTGGACTTCGCGCTGGAGAGCAGGTTCACGCTCGCCGCCTACAACATCCTGATGCCGTATCCGAACACTCCCCTGTACAGCCAGCTCGAGCAGCAAGGACGGCTCCTGTACGGCGGTAAGTGGTGGTTGCATCCGGAGTACCGCTTCAACAGCGCAGCCTTCGTGCCGCGCCTCATGAGCCCGGAGGAACTCACGCGAGCCTGTCACGCGGCGCGCGCGCGGTACAACTCTTTCTCGTCGCTGCTGGTCCGTTTCGCCGACATGAAGACGCACCTGCGGTCGTTCGCGCGGATCGGCGCATACTGGTACTACTCGCTGATCTTCCGCAAGGAGGTCTTCAAGAAGCACGGCATGCGGTTCGGCTTGCAATGAAGCGCGCGCTGTCGATCTACCAGTACCTCGGGCCGGCGTTGCTGGCGCCCGCCTCGTTCCTGCTCTGGCGGCGCGAGTACGCGGGCGACTGGAAGCCCTTCGCCGCCGCCTGGCTCGTGCCCGTGCTGTGGGCCTACATCGTGCCGGGCATCGGGACCAACAGGCTGAAGGTGTGGGAGTTCGACACGCGCCTGCGCCTGGGACGCTTCCGGCCGCATCACGGCTTCGTGTTCGGCTCGGCGACCGCGGTGCTGGCCTGGCTGGTGCACACCGGCCGGGCGCACGATCTCCTGGCCGTGGCCCGGAACGCGCTGGTGATGAGCTCGGTGCTGGGCTTCTGGAACCTGCTGTACGAGGTCAAGGCCCTGCAGTCCGGCATCCTGCGCGTCTACAACCAGCCCTGGGCCGAGGGCAAGCCGGAGGCGGTCGTGGCGCTGGACTACGCGCCCTGGTTCTTCGGAGACTTCGGTGCGGTCTACGGCGCGGGCATCGGCGCGATCGAATGGCTGGAGGCGCGCGGCTCGCTCTCGGGGCCGGTGTTCGCCCTCGCCTTCGGGCTGATGCTGGTCCTGTCGCTCGGGTTGCCCAGCGCGGGCAACATGCTGCAGTCCAGGCGCCGCCACGGGCACTGGGGAACGCATCCGGTGGAGAAGAAGTGTCCGAGCGCCTGAACTGGCTGATTCTCGCTGGCTCCGCCGCAGCCACGGCCACCTGCCTGTCCCTCGCCAGCCATGCGCCCTGGTGGGCGGCGCTGCTCGCCGCGGTCGCCTTCGCTTTCGTGAACAACACGGCGTTCGCGATGATGCACGAGGCCGTGCACGGCATCGGCGCGGCCACGCCGCGCAGGAACTACGCGCTCGGGCTCATCGCGAGCTGGATGTTCCCCACCTCGTTCACGCTGCAGAAGGCCGCGCACCTCGGCCACCACGCGCGCAACCGCACCGACCAGGACCTGTACGACTACTACCTCCCGGCCGAGTCCAGGTGGCTGCGGAATCTCTGGCTCTACGCCGGCAACCTCCTCGGGCTGTACTGGTTCTGCATTCCGCTGTCGAACGCGCTCTACTTGCTTGCCGTGCCGCTGTATCGCTCGCGACTGTTCGTCGAGCGCATCGCGCCGCGTATCGGGTTCGGGCCCTACGCGCGTGACATCGCGCAGTTGCCGCCGGGCAGGGTGTGGCTGGAGATCGCGCTGGCGTTCGGATACCAGGGCGCGCTGTGGTGGGCGCTCGACCTGACCTGGCAGGGTTGGCTGCTAGCGCACTGGCTGTTCGCCCTGCACTGGTCGGCGTTTCAGTACGTCGATCACGCCTGGAGCGCTAGGGACGTCATCGAGGGCGCGTGGGATCTCGATGTGTCCGCACCCGTGAGATGGCTCGCGCTCAACTACCACTACCACCTGGCGCACCATCGCCATCCGGGCGTGCCCTGGACGCAACTTCCGGCGCTGGCGACACGCCGCGGCCAGCCGAGCTTCTGGCGCGTGTACCGCAGCCTCTGGCGCAACGGCACGCAGCCAGCGCCGCCCATGGGCGCGCCGGCGAACCGGTCACTGTTTGCGCCGGCCGAGGAAGAAGCTCAGCGCTCCACCCAGGAGTAGGCCGCCGGCCGCGGCCGCCGAGGCGTACTTCCAGACCGCCGCCTTGGCTGCCGCGAGGAGAGGATTGTCGAGGAAATCCGTGCCGATGTGGATGGCCCGCAGGCGCCACTTCCCGTCGCTTTCCTTGGCCATGGTGGCCGTCCAGCGGGTCTTCATGTCGAAGCGCCGCCCGTCCGCGAGCGTGTAGCGCTCCATACCGGAACCGCGCGTCAGCCCCCAGGTCTTGTCGAGGCTGAGCTCGGTGAGCGCGTCCGCCTCGAGGCTCATGTCGAGCTTCTTCAGGTAACCCTCGGGCCCGAACCACCGCTCGAAGTAGGCCGACACCTCCTGGGGGCTGGACATCACCTCCTGGTTGATGGTGGTCGCGCGGATGTCCTTGCTCACCACCGACAGCATCGCATCGTAGTTGCCGGCGTTGATCGAGCTCTGCACCGTGGCCAGGATCGCGCGCAGCTCCTGGTGAATCTCGTGGTCGGGCTCCTGGGCGGCGTAGGCGGGAAGCGGGCAGAGCAATAACGCGACGAGAAGGTGTCTAGGCATGGGTCACCGTGTATCGACGTCGAAGCAGGAACACCAGGACGAACGAAGAGGCCAGGTCCAGGACATGGTGCTGATGGACGAGGATCGTGGACGCCACGATCGCGATCAGCCAGGCATGCAGCGCGACGCGGACGACAGCCTTGGAAGCGTCGGCGCACGCCAGGGCGATGGCCGTAGAGAAGATCACGTGCAGGGACGGCACCAGGTTGTACGGGTGATCGATGCTGAACACCGCCGCGAAGATCCCAGCGTACGGGGCGCCGGCTGGGAGCATGCGTGCGAAGCCGAGCTCGGCCGGCAACAACAGGAACAGGAGACCGCTCATGAGCGTTCCTCCGATCAACTGTTTCCCCAGCGCGGGCATGCGCGCCGCCGGTAGCAAGAACGGCGGCACGAGAAACAGCACGTACATCGACAGATAGGCCCAGATGAACTGGGGCACGAACGGCACGGCGAGTTCCGCTCGTATGTAGAGGTGCAGCGGCTCCGGGCGCAGAGACGTGATCCAGTTCGTCGTCGGATACACGGCGAAGAACACCACGGCCACCCAGCCCGACCAGAAGAGATAGCAGCTCGAGCGCTCGCCGCATGGCGAAGCGCGCCTTGCAGGAACGACCGCCCTGCGAGGCGGGCAACAAGAGGCTTGGGTTGCCGCCCTCTCCCCCGTCACTGAACAAGCCCTCTCCTCCATGGCCACCCGATGGAAGCTCTCACGGGCGAATGATCGTCCCACTGGGACAACCTCCGGTCAAGTTGGGAGACCTGCCCGATACCTCCGCTCCGGGCCTCGCGGGCGCGGAGCGTCAAGACGACCGGATGATGCCGCAAACCACTCTGCGCGTACGACATCTCCGGTCTCGACCTCAGGTCCGTGCGCCCAGCTGACCGCGTTCGATGGCGATGCCCGCCAGATGGGCCATCGATTCGATGAAGCGCTCCTCGTAGAGCTCGGGTGTGCGCGGTTCGGAGTAGTACATGGCGAAGGTGCCCAGGACCTCGCCGTCGGCGGCGCGGATCGGCTCTGACCAACAGGCGCGGATGTCCGCACGGCGCGCCAGCTCGCGGTAGGCAGCCCAGTTCGGGTGTTGCAGGACGTCGCGCACGATGAAGCGCTGGCCCAAGTGCGCCGCTGCGCCGCAGGAGCCCGCCAGCGGACCGATCTCCAGGCCGTCGATCGCTTGCGAGTACTCGGGCGGAAGACTCGGGGCGAGACCGTGGATCAGGTGACGGCGATCCGGTCCCAGGAAGAGTACGGAGCAACGCAAGCCCGCTACGAGCCTCTCGGCCGTCTCGATCACGTGCTGCAACACCTCCTCGGGCGGCGCCCCACGCGCGAGCTCGCCGAGGAGCAGGTTCTGGCTGCGCACGACTTCCTCCGCTTGCCGACGCTCGGTGACGTCGGTGGCGACGTGCAGGAGCGCCGAACATCCTCCAACGCGACAAGGGATCTTGGCCACGTGCAGGAGACGTCGGTGACCTTCGCCATCGACGAAGGGACGGGCGGGGTCGATCACGGACTTGTTCCCGCCCATGAGGAGTCGGTCCTCGCGCAGCTCCTCGCTGGGCTCACCGACGTCGGCGTTGAAGTCCACCTCGGCTGGGAGGGTCAGCTTCTTGACCGTGGTGCCGTAGGCGTCGGCTGTGGCCTGGTTGGCCACGAGCATGCGTCCGTGTCGGTCCTTGACGTAGACCTGGCTCGGAACCAGGTCGAGGATCTGGCGCAGCTGCTCTTGGGAGTCCTTGGCCTCGCGCGTGGCGTGCCGGCGCTCTTCGGCCTCGGAGGCCAGGGTCGCGTAGGACTGCATGACTTCGCCGCTGCGCCGTTCGACCAGCGCTCTGGCGCTCCGGCGGCTCACGGCCATGCGGGCCGTGGCGAGCGCCGAGCCGGTGACCAAGAGGCCCAACAAGAAGACGACCAGTGGCCACCAACTCGTGTGGCGCGAGACGAACCCGGGCGGCGCGTTGCAGACGATGCGCCAGTTGCGCCCGCCGAGTGCCTCGGCGTCCGGTGAGTAGCTCAGCGAGCCCGCGCTGGCTTCACCAGCCAGGAGAATGGGCGCGACGCCGCTGACGTCCTCGATCCGCAGCGAGACTTCACGCGCGTCCGCCGGCAGCAACCTCCCCACGTCGAGGAGCAAGGCCACGTAGCCGTGCAGCTCGCCCGCGCGCGGGCCCGCGTGGTGGCGCACGGGTAGCGCGGCGAATACTCGCGTTCCCTCGCTCTCGGGCAGCTGCAGCGGTTCGGACAAGGACAGCTCGTCGCTTTCTGCGGCGTGAGCGAGTGCGGCGCTCGCCGGAGATGCGCGCCCGAGCTCCCCTGTTCGAGCGAGACTCGTGCGCTCCGGTCCCTCCGCGAAGCCAACCCGCTCGTCGGAACCGCTCGGATGCTCGCCGCGCTCGATCCACATCAACGCGCGCAGGGCAGCGTTGCGCTCCAGCGCGTTGGCCGTGAACGTGCGGAACTCCTCGGCATCGACCTGCATCGAGCTGTCGTACAGCGCGGCGACCGAGCGCAGCTGCTCGAAGGCAGCCATGCGCCCAGCCTGCACACGGGCGGCGAGCTGAGTTGCGGCCAGCTCGAAGGCTGCGCGCGCTCGTTCCACCTCACCCCGCTGCAGCGTGCGCCAGAGCAGGACAGAGCCCAGGCCGCCGACCAAGGCGATCAAGGCTGGTCCCAAGGCGACCAGGCGTTCCCGACGCCGCTCGAGCCCCTGTTCGACCGTACGTTCGACCCTGGATCGCTGTTCGGGCATGCGAACTATCCCTTCCGCATGGCCGACGCTCACAGCCCGCCGCCAGCTGGAGCGCCAAGACTAGCAGCTTCCCGCCAAGCTCGCGTTTCGGCGCTCCCGCCTGGCCCCACCACTGGGAGCGTTGGACTAGTCGGCTGAACCCAGGCCGGTCAGACTACCGGCGTGGATGCTCGCCTTGGGAGGACCGCGCCGTGGACGGTTTCCGCGATCTTGTTGACGTTCGGCCTGGGTGCGCTTCTGCAGCGCTTGACGGGCTGGCCGTTCCGAGCGCCAGCCGCCGTCAGGCTGGAAGGCGTGATCAGTGATCCCAGCCGGATGGGGCAGGGCCGCTTCGGGACTCCGCCGGAACTCAGCCGCGGCGGCAGAGCGGCCTACATCGCTTGGGACCCGACCGCTGGACATGTCCACCTACCGAACGTGCGTCTCAGCTGGCCCTGGCCCGAGTACCAGCGCGGCAAGGTGAAACTGCGCACCAACAACCTGGGACTGCGCCGCGACGTGGACACGGAGCTGCGGCCACCTGATGGTGGCTTGCGCGTCTTGGTGGTCGGCGACTCGCACGTCGATGGTTTCGTCGACAACGACCAGACGTTCTGCCAACGGCTGGAAGAGCAGTTCAACCAGCGGCCGGGCTCGGCGCCGGTCGAGATCCTGAACGCCGGCGTGATCACCAGCGGGCCCCACAACTACGTTGGGCACGTGGAGCGCTTCTTCCAGCTCGGGCTCGATCTGGTGGTGGTCGTCTTCTACAGCGGCAACGATTTTCTCAACACGGTGACGACCGCGGCGCTCAGGGGTGTGATCGAAGTCCCACCCCGTTCTCCCGAGTACCTCGCGCAGGTCGAGCGCGCCCTGGGCGTGCAGCCGGTGCAACAAGGGCCGAATCAGGCCAGGCTGTTCACCGAGTTCCCAGAGCTGCGCGAGCAGGCGCTGGCCGAGGTGCAGAAGCAGATGCGCTGGCTGCGCTACCTGGCAGTCAAGGGTGACTTCGAGTTGCTCGTGGTGACGCTGCCGAGCAAGTTCGAGATCGAATGGCCGACCTGGTCGGCACCCCAGCTCGCCGCGGCCGCGGCCGACTATCTCGAAGTCCTGGGCTTGCAACGGTCGGATCTCGAAGTCAACCGGCAGTTGACCGCTCTGCTGCTGACCGCGCTGCGCGAGGACGACTTCGCCGTCATCGACCTCACCGATCCGATGCGCGCGGCCGGCGGCAAGCTGTTCTGGGACGGCGATTACCACCTCTCCGAAGCCGGGCACGCCTTGGTCGCACAAGCTCTGTTCACGCCCCTGGCCGAGCGGCTGGCGCGACGATGATGTTGCGCATGAGCAACGTCGTGCTTGGAATGGCTCGGCCACGGGCCTTTCGCGCGCTGCTGCTCTTGTCCCCAGCCGGCGCCGCGCTGCTACTGCTAGGTGTTCTGCGGGGCACCCCCTGAGCATGCAAACCGGAGCGGATTCGAGTCAGGCGGCACGTCAGGCCCAGATCGCGGCCTGGAAGGCACTCGTCGTCGAGTACCAGAAGCCCAACCGCTGGCGGGCCTCCTGGCAGATCGTCAACACAGTCGGCCTGTATGTCGCGCTCTGGTACCTCCTGTACCTCTGTCTGCAGGTGTCCTGGTGGCTCGCCGTGCCTCTCGCCGTGCTGGCGGGCGGAGTGCTCGTGCGGGTCTTCATCCTCTTCCACGACTGCGGACACGGCTCGTTCTTCGAGTCGCGCCTCGCCAACGACGTGTGGGGGTTCCTGGCGGGCGCGTTGACCTTCACGCCCTACTACCACTGGCGCTGGGAGCACGCGCTGCACCACGCGACGGCGGGCAACCTGGACCTGCGCGGGGTCGGGGACGTGTGGACGCTGACGGTGCAGGAGTACCTGGCGTCGTCGCGCTGGCGGCGCTTCTCCTACCGGCTGGCCCGCAATCCGATCGTCTTGTTCGTACTCGCGCCGTTGTTCCTGTTCGTGGTCCTGCAGCGCATTCCTTCGTCCAAGGCGAGTCCGCGCGAGCGCATGTCGGTGTGGTGGATGAACCTGGCGATCGTCGGCATGGTCGCCGGGATGAGCGCCGTCTTCGGCTTCGTGCCCTATCTCCTGATCCAGCTGACGGCGATGAGCGTGGCCGGCTCGGCGGGCGTGTGGCTGTTCTACGTGCAGCACCAGTTCGAGGACGCCTACTGGGAGCGCGGCGAGGACTGGGGCTTCACCGAGGCCGCGCTGAAGGGCAGCTCGTTCTACAAGCTGCCGCGGATCCTGCAGTGGTTCTCGGGCAACATCGGGTTCCACCACATCCATCACCTCAGTCCACGCATCCCCAACTACAACCTGGAGAAGTGCCATCGCTCGGACCCGCTGTTCCAGGACGTGAAGCCCGTCACGCTGCTCTCCAGCCTGAAGTCCTTGACGCTGCGTCTGTGGGACGAGCGCGGGAAAAAATTGGTGGGGTACGCCCACATCAAGGGCCTCCCGCGAGTGCGCGCGCGCAAGGCCAAGCCGGACGAGGACGCGAACGGCCGGATCCCGCCCGATTGAGCGGCCTCGCTCGGCGAATCCGCGGCGGCCCAGTCCGGCTTGTCACGCGAGGATGGGATTCCTTCGGGACACTCCCTTACCCTTGCGGGCGTGGACCCCTCGGAACTCAGGCAGCGCGTCGATGACTTGGCCGCCGAGCCGGGAGCTGGACCTCTACTTCGAGGCCCCTGCACCGGCGGGGCTCCCGGGTGAGACCGCGCCGCGCACCGAGCTCGAAATCGATGGTCTCCGTGTCGTCGTGCTCGGCGTCGAGGATCTGCTCATCGATCGGCTGCGCGCCTGGGTACATTGGAAGAGCGACGAAGACGGGCGCTGGGCCCGGAGACTCGCCGTTCTCTACGCCGGCGAGCTCGATTGGGCCTACCTGCGCTCGCGCGCGACCGACGCTCGCGAGCGCACCGCCCTTGCGAGTCTGGAGCCAAACGCGCGATGATCTCCTGGGACGAGTTCCGCGAGCGTGTCCGGCGTCTCAAGGCCGAGCGTTGGGCGGACATCCTGGCTTCGGAGCCGCCGGGCCGCGCGCCTGGCCGTCGTCCGCGCGACCCCGAGCAGGAGGCGCTGCTCGCCGAAGCCGACCGCCGGCGAATCGCCGAGAGCGAGCTCTTGTCGAAGGCTCGTCGCGTGCCGCCGCGGCCCAGCGAATGAGCCTGAGCGAAGCCGTCCACCGCAGCCCACCGTGATCAGCCCCATGCAGGACGACCCCCGAGCATCACCCCGCACCGAGGACCTGATCGCGCGCCTCGAGACCTATGCGGCCGACCACGCGAAGATCTCCGAGATGCCCTACGAGCTGCGCAAACGCCTGCTCGCGGCCTGCGGGAAGATCGCCGATCCGCGCGCGAGCGAGCGGCGGCAGATGCGTCGCGCGCTGCGCCGCAAGGACAACCGCGAGCAGCGCGAGCGCGACCTGCAAGCGTTGATGCAGGCCGCCCTGCGTCGCGGCCGTTCGCAGGACAAGGTCGAGAGCGCGCTCCTGCCGAAGCACGCCTTGCCGCCGCGCGCGGTGGTCGTGAACGCGCTCGAGGAACCGCGCGCGCGCCCGGAAGCACTGGTCGAGCTCGGCACGGCGCGCTACTGCTACGTGTGCAAGGCGCCCTACACCAGGGTGCACACCTTCTACGACTCGATGTGCGCCGCGTGCGCCGAGCTGAACTACGCGAAGCGCGGCGAGCTGTGCGATCTGCGCGGGCGCGTCGCGCTCGTGACCGGCGGGCGCGTCAAGATCGGACAGGAGATCGTGCTGAAACTCCTGCGTTGCGGGGCGCGCGTGATCGTGACCACGCGCTTCGCGGCCGACGCGGCCCGGCGCTACGCGGCGCTGTCGGAGTTCGCGGAGTTCTCCGGGCGGCTCGAGATCCACGGGCTCGACCTGCGCCACACCCCGAGCGTCGAGCGTTTGTGTACGCACCTGCTCGGCTCGCTCGGGCGCCTCGACGTTCTGGTGAACAATGCTTGCCAGACGGTGCGCCGGCCGGCCGCGTTCTACGCGCACCTGATGGAGGCCGAGCGCGCGCGAGCGAGCGGCGGCAGATGCGTCGCGCGCTGCGCCGCAAGGACAACCGCGA
>JABFRZ010000457.1 GCA_013140785.1 Planctomycetota bacterium
CCGCGCGAGGTGGCGCTGGCGCGTTACACCTGGGCTCGCAATGCCGAGGAAGTCGAGCGCCTCGCGCGGCGCGCGCTGGAGCGCGGGCGCTGATCCACCCTTGCTGAAACCCCTGCTCCTCGGACTGGCCGCGCGTGTCCCGGGCCTGAACCAGCGCGTCGTCAATCGCGGTACGGGCGGGACGAACCGAGCCGAATACTGCTACGGCGTGTGGCTGAAGCACCTGGTGCTGCTCCAGGAGCGTGGCTTCGAAGGCGTGCCGCGCACGCTCGGTGAGCTCGGGCCCGGCGACTCGCTGGGCGTCGGGCTCGCGGCGCTGCTGTCGGGGGCCGAGACCTACTTCGCGCTCGACGTGAAGCCTTACGCCACGCTCGCGGCGAACGAGTCCATCCTGGAGGAGCTGATCGAGCTCTTCGCGCGGCGCGCGCCGCGGCCGACCCGGGGTTGGCCAGACTTCGATGCACTCCTGGACGCGCGCCTCTTCCCGAGCCACGTCCTCGGCGAAGAACACCTGCGACGAACACTGGCGCCCGAACGTCTGGCGGCGCTGCGCGCGGCGCTGCGGAGTGGAAGCTCGTCGGACGGCACGCTCACGATCGTCTACAAGGCGCCGTGGAGCAGCAGCGAGGTCGTCGCGCGCGACTCGCTGGACCTCTTGCTCTCGCACTCCGTCATGGAGCACGTCGAGGACATCGGCGACGCCTACCGCGCGTGCTCGGCCTGGCTGCGGCCGGGCGGCTGGATGTCGCACCAGATCGACTTCGGGTCCCATGGCCTGGCGCACGCGTGGAACGGCTGCTGGGCCTACTCGTCCGAGCTGTGGTGGCGGCTCATCGCCGCGCGCCGCGACTGCAGGATCAATCGCCAGCCCGTGTCGGCGCACCTCCGCGAGCTGCGCGCGAACGGCTTCGAGCCAGCCCTCGAGCTGCGCCACGCGCGCACGGACGGAATCGCGCGGGCGCGTCTCGCGCCGGCCTGGCGCCACCTGTCCGACGCCGACCTGTGCTGCGCCGGCGTCTTCCTCCAAGCGCAGAAGCCGGCGAGCTGAGACCGGCGGGCTGAGACCGGGGCGGCTCGGTTTTCCGGCGACGGGCGCTTTCCCGTGGGGAGCGGTCGGCATACTCGCGCCGGTGCGCCTGCCACTCCACGTCCGCATCCTGATCGGGGCCGGGTTCGGGATGGGGCTCGGCGTGCTCGCCTTCCTCGTGCTGGGCGACTCCCCGGCGCTGGCCGGCTTCATCCGCTACGGGACCCAGCCGCTCGGACAGGTGTTCTTGCGGTTGCTCTTGATGCTGGTCGTGCCGCTGATCTTCGCCGCGCTCGTGCTGGGCGTCGCGGGGCTCGGCGACATGCGCAGCCTGGGACGGGTCGGGCTGAAGACGCTCGCGTACACGGTGTGCGTCTCGAGCATCGCGGTCCTGATCGGGCTCACGCTCGTGAACGTGCTGCGGCCCGGGGCAGGGCTCTCAGAGGAGACGCGCGCGCGCATGCTGAGCGGCGCGGCCGAGCGCGCGGCCGCGATCACCAGCGCGCCTGCGCCCAAGAGCGGCATCGAGCTCCTGGTGCAGATCGTGCCCGACAACCCGGTCAAGGCCGCGGCCAGCGGCGACATGCTGGCGCTGATGTTCTTCGCGCTGATGATCGGCGTGGGCGTGTGCCTGACGCGCACCGAGGCCGCGCGGCGCTTCGAGGAGGCGGTCCAGGGCCTGTACGACGTCAGCATGCGCCTGATCCACCTGGTGATCTCGATGGCGCCGATCGGCGTGGGCGCGCTGCTTTTCACGCTCACCGCGCAGCTCGGGCACGAGATCCTCGTGCAGCTCGCGCGCTACGTGGGCGTGGTGCTGCTGGCCCTCCTGCTGCACCAGTTCGTGGTGTACTCGCTGGCCGTGCGCTACCTCGGCGGCATGAGCCCGCTCGCCTTCTTCAAGGCCATCGAGTCGGCCATGGTCACGGCCTTCTCGACCGCCTCGAGCAACGCGACCCTGCCCACGGCGCTGCAGGTGGCCGAGGAGAACCTGAAGCTGCCCAGCCGCATCAGCCGCTTCGTGCTCACCATCGGCGCGACCGCGAACCAGAACGGCACGGCCCTGTTCGAGGGCGTCACGGTGCTGTTCCTGGCGCAGTTCTACGGGGTCGAGCTCGGCCTCGAGAAGCAGGCGCTCGTGCTCCTGATCTGCATCCTGGCCGGCATCGGCACGGCCGGCGTTCCGGGTGGTTCGATCCCGGTCATCGCGGCCATCCTCGGGTTGGTAGGCGTGCCGGTGGAGGGGCTCGGGCTGATCCTGGGCGTGGATCGCTTCCTCGACATGTGTCGCACGGTGCTGAACGTCTCCGGCGACCTCGCCGCCGCGGTGGTCATCGCGCACAGCGAAGCTCGCGGCGGGCGCTGAGCTGTCATCCACGAGCATTGGCTCGACGCTGGCGGCACAATCGGAGCCACAGATGTCCCTCGAGCCGCTCGCATCCGTCGAACTCGTGGTCGAGCCCCATGCGCTGCTCTGCATGGCCGCCTTCACGAGCGTGTTCCCGCGCAGCCTGGGCGAGACGCCCGCGCCCACCTGGCTGACGGCGCTGCTCGCGCTCGCGTGCGACACACCCGTCCAGCGCGACGAGCCCACGCGCGAGGCCATCCGCGTGCTCCTGCGCAAGGGCGGCTACAAGCCCACCGGGCGCGGCAAGCCCTCGTCGGAGTACCTCGTGCGCGCCGCCGGCGAGGGCGCGCTCGGCTCGATCAACGCCGCCGTGGACGCTTGCAACGCAGTTTCGCTGGCCAGCGGTCTGCCGATCAGCGTGATCGACCTGGACCGCGCGCGCGCGCCCTTCCGCATCGGTCTGGCCGAGAAGGAAACGAGCTACGTGTTCAACGCGAGCGGCCAGACGATCGACATCGAGGGCCTCTTGTGCCTGTTCGACGCCGACGGCGCGTGCGCCAACGCGGTCAAGGACGCGCAGCGCACCAAGACCTCGCCCGCCACCACGCGCACGCTCTCCTTGGTGTGGGGCGCGCGCGGGCTCGAGGAGCGCCTGGCGCACACGACGCGTTGGTACCGCGAGTTGCTGGAGCGCGCCGGCGCGCGCACGCAGGCCGTGCCCACGCCATGAGGGTCACACCATGAACGACCTGGCCGGACGCGACCTCCTGTCGTCGCTCGACTTCACGCCCGAGGAGGTGCGCGGCCTGCTCGCCTTCGCGCACGACATCAAGCACGGACGCGTGCGTCCGGCCCTGGCGGGCAAGGTGGCGACGCTGCTGTTCTTCAATCCCTCGGTGCGCACGCGCGTCTCGTGCGAGTCGGCCCTGGCGCGCTTCGGCGGCACCGGCATCACGCTCGCGGCCGGCAAGGACACCTGGAACTTCGAGTGCCGCGAAGGCGTGGTGATGGACGGCGGCACGCAGGAGCACGTGCGCGAGCTGGCCCCCGTGCTCTCGCGCATGGGGCACTTCGTCGGCATCCGCAAGTCCGAGCTGATCACGGTGGGTCTCGACCCGGCCGCTTCGGGCGCGAGCTACGCCGAGCTCGCCAAGGACGAGTTCCTGCAGCGCTTCACCGAGTTCGCCGAGGTGCCCGTGATCAACCTGGAGTCGAACCGCTGGCACCCGCTGCAAGGCCTGGCCGACGCCATGACGATCCAGGAGAAGCTGGCCGAGCCACGCGGCAAGAAGTACGTGCTGACCTGGACCTGGCACCCGAAAGCCCTGCCGGTCGCGACGCCCCACAGTCAGCTGATGGCGGCCGCCGACCTCGGCATGCGCGTGACGCTGCTGCACCCAGACGGCTTCGGGCTCGAGCCCGAGGTCGTGCGTCGCGCGCGCGCACGCGCCGAGGCGCAGGGCGGCAGCCTCGAGGAGAGCGACGACATCGCCGCGGCCATGAAGGGCGCGCACGTCGTGTGCGCCAAGGAGTGGGGCGCGCTCGCGCTCTACGGCCGGCCCGAGGAGGAACGACGCCAGAAGGAAGCCCTGCGCCAGACCTGGATCGTCGACGCCGACAAGCTGCGGCAGACCGACGACGCCTTCTTCCTGCACTGCCTGCCGGTGCGCCGCAACGTGGTGGTCGCGGATGCGGTCCTGAACTCGCAGCGCTCGGTCGTCGTGCAGCAGGCCGAAAATCGCCTGTGGACCGCGGCGGCGGTGTTCGGCGCCCTAGCAGCCCGTTGAAAAAGTCCCTGCTGCGGCTGCGCGCGCTGGGACGATGCGGCGTCGCGCTCGACGTCCTGTATCAAGCCAGGCCGTGCTCGGCGGCCACAAAGGCCGCCTGCGCCGTCTTTCTGTCGCGCTCCTTGCCTCGTCGCAGCGCGCTTCGCCTCGCGACGGGACTTCTTCAACGGGCTGCTAGGCCGTCCTTGCGGCGGAGCCCGAAGCCCCGATCTTGCGCTGAGCGAGGTCCCGGAAGCGGCCGATCTCGGCGGCATCCTTGAAGGCGCGCTTCGGGAGGACCGTGTACATCCGCTTGCCGTAGCCGAGGAGAAAGACGCGCTCGCTCTCGAGAATCTGGACGTAGTGCGACCAGGCAAGATGCGCGTCGACCGTCGAGGTCCTGAAGTGGATGCCGTCCTCGCTCAGCTCGAGCCGGTAGCGCTCTCTGAACTTGGGATTGCGGAGGAAGAAGACCCGAATCTGGAGCGGGCGGATCGAGAGGAGGTCGAACCATTCGAGCACCGCCAAGGGAAACGGAAGGAAGCACCACCAGCGCGGGCCGGCGGTCGTCAGGAGCGCGACTCCCGTCGACGCCAGCAGCACCGCGACGAACTTGTCGACCTTGGACAGAGCGCCCTGGGCGTACTCGAGCCGGTCGGCGTGCAGATGATCCGACAGCGAGGGGACGAACTCGAGGACGATCGCTTCCACGCTACGGCGTGCTCGGGTAACGGGGCACGCGACGAACTCAGTCCTTCAGATACTTCTTCACGTACAGCTGCCAGTCTTCCTCGAACTGCACGAGGTCGATCTGGCCCCAGGAGGCGCTCATGGCTTCCTTCCAGATGCGCCGGACGACCTTCTCGCCGAGATCGTCGCTGTCGAGCTCGATGACCTCGGCGGTCGTCTGCTCGGCCTCGCCGGGCGCCTTGCCTTCCTTCAGGCGCTTCGCGCGCTCCTCCCCGTAGGCGAACTCGAAGCCCTTGCGCAGCGTCACGATGTAGTGCGGCAGGATCTCGGCGTACTCCTTGCGCCAGACCTTCGAGTTCACGTTGCCGAGCATGCCCTGGCGCAGCATGAAGACGATCGACCAGGACTGCTCGTAGCCGGCCGTATCTCCCTGGTTCTGCCACTCTGCGTGGTCGAAGTTCAGGTGCTTCGCGAGCGGCGCCGCCGTTCCGAGCTGGAGCATCTCGCGAATCCCCGACAGACGCTCCAGCCCGCCAGGCATGCGCGCGGTGATCTTGGCCTTCTGGCCTTCGAACTTCAGGCCGCCGTAGTAGTCGCCGTGGCCCTCGTCGAACCAGCGGTGCGCCTCCGAACGCCCGAACAGGAAGTGGCAGTACTGGTGGAAGCCTTCGTGCGTCATGACCGCGTAGCTCATGTTGCGGTCCACGTCCTTCGCGTCGTAGAGCACGAGCTCGGTCGAGGCCGGGTTGAACCAGCCCATGGTGCCGCCGCCGGTCTTGCCGTAGCGGTGGAACTCCTCCTCGCTGTCGCACAGGCGCACGATCGAGACGTGCTTGAAGTCCGCCGGTGGCGGGTAGTCCTCCTCGAAGACCGCGCGCGAGCGCTCGAGCCGCTCGATGACCTCGTCCACGAACTTCTGGTTGTCGCTCGAGGTCGCGAGGATGAACTTCTCGGAGGGCGTCGGCACCACGCGCCAGCCCTTGGTGCGCTCGGCCTCGAGCCGCGCGGCCGCGAGCTTTTCCCCGTAGGTCGTGCCCGCCCCACGCGCGGCGGTCTTGGGCTCGAAGGTCTCCAGGCTCTTGACCGCGCGTTCGAAGGTGACCAGCCACGACTTCGCGAACTGGTCCTTCTCGCCGACCGTGGCGAGCACGCCGATCTTCGCGGGCTCGCGCTCGACCAGCCAGGCGTCGAGGTGTACTTCCTGGAACAGCCAGCGCCGGTGCCGCGCGGGTAGCCCGGCGATCTCGAGCTGCTCGTCCAAGACCGACTTCAGGCCGTCGAACGCGATGCCCTTGCCCAGCGCCTGCTGGAGCAGTTGCCCGCTCCACTCGTCGAACTTCTTCTCTGACTCCACCAGCACGACGCGGAAGTGCCCGGCCAGCGGATCCTTGCCGTCGGGCGAGTCCATCTGGAAGGCGAGGCCGAGCTGGCGTTCGTCCGGCTGCACCGGGACCACGTCCCAACCCTTCGGCGGCTTCAGGCGATAGCCCGCGAGCGAGTCCTCGAAGGCCTTGCGCTCGATGTCGCCACGCTGCATGGCCAGCGCCGGACCCGCGAGTGCCACGAGTACGAGAGCCAGACCCAAGAGCCACGGCTTCTGCTGGAGTCGCATCGCTCTTCCTTTCGACGTTGCGCCCGGAATCACCAACCGTCCGGTTGGTCCGCGCCGAGGCCCGGACCGAGCACCACGGCGTTGGCGAACAGGCGCGCGCTCGCCAGATGATAGCCGCGGAACGCGGGCGGCGCGGCGAAGAGCACGACCTGGCCGTGGCCCTTGCGTTCGACGGTCAGCCAGGCGCTCTCGGCCAGGCGCGCGCGCGCCTCGGGCCACAGGAGGCCGCCGAGCCGCAGCGCGGGCGCCTGCTCGAGGCGCACGGCCGTCGTCACCGGGGCCTTCGCGAGGTACACGTCCGCGCCCGAGACGAGCACCGGCAAAACCGCGTCGATGCCGCTCGTGATCCAGGCGTCGGGATCGACGAGTCCGCGCAGCGTGGCGCCCTGCGGGAAGAAGAGGCGCGCGCGCGTCTCCTCGTCGGCGTTGGGCTTCTCCTTCTTGTCGGTGTCCTTCTGATCGGTGTCCTTCTGATCGGCGCCCTTCTGATCGGTGTCCTTGTCCTTGTCAGGCGCCTCGGGCTTCCCGTTCTCGCCCTCGAGCGCGGGCTCCTCGGGCGTCGCGCCGTTCCACACGGCTTCCTCGTCGATCACGACCTTGCGCGCGGCGCGCTCGCGCTCGGCTTCCTTGTGGTAGCTCGCGAGGTCTTCGAGCGCGTCCTGGCGCAAGACGACCTGTGATAGCCCGAGGCGTCCCTTGGTCAGCTCCGCGGCCGCGCTGCCGCAGGCGATCAGCGTTCCGCCGCCCTCGACCCAGCTCGCGAGCTGCTGCTTCAGCGGCCCGAGCACGTCCCCGAGACCGGAGGACGGCGGCAGCACCAGCACGTTGAAGCGGCGCAGGTCGTAGTCGCCCAGGTTCTCGGCGTCGAGGATCGAGAAGGGCACGCCCACGCGCCGGTCGAGGTGGTGCCACAGATGGCCGTAGGCGTCGCTCGCGACGGGCGAGTTCGCGAGCAGCGCCACGCGCGGGCGCGCCAGGAGGTGGAAGTGCTGGCCGCCGAGATCGGCCTGCTCGGGGTCGGACGCGCGCGCGTCTCCTCGTCGGCGTTGGGCTTCTCCTTCTTGTCGGTGTCCTTCTGATCGGTGTCCTTCTGATCGGCGCCCTTCTGATCGGTGTCCTTGTCCTTGTCAGGCGCCTCGGGCTTCCCGT
>JABFRZ010000569.1 GCA_013140785.1 Planctomycetota bacterium
CCCGAACACGAGCGCCGTCGTGGCAGCGGTGCGCAGCCGCAGCGCGCGCTTGCGATGCCGGCGCACGCACGCGTACTCCAAAGACGCGAGCCCGGCGGAGAACAGCAACGCCACCGCCGAAGCCGCGCTCGCCAGCACGAGAAGTACGAGGCTGGCGGAGGTGAAGGCGTCGTTCTCCGTCTGGCGGCCGCGCAAGAAGAGCGCGGTGGCGAGGAGTGCCAGCAGCAGCGCGAAGAGCTCGGGCAGGCCAGCCAGCTCAGCGCAAGCCACAGGCGCGGCGGGGTGCAGCGGCAGGAGAATGGCCGCCACCAGCGCCGCCGCGCGCGCGGGCTGGAGACCTATCCAAGGCTCGAGCACCCGCACCAGGACCAAACGGGCGGCGGCGGCGAGCGCGAGCAGCAAGAGCAGGGATTCGAGTCGCCAGGCGAGCGCGTTCGCGCCTGGGGCGGGTAGACCGAACAGCGGCACGGAGACGAGCGTGGACCACAGGCTCGCGAGCGAGCGTTCGCCGAAGAGCTCGGCATAGTCCCAGGCGAATAGCCCTGCGCCGAGCAACGGCGCGTGCGCAAAGACGACCAGCGCGAGGAAAGCGAGGAACCCGAGCACGAAGGCGGCCCGCAAGCGCGCTCCGCCCCCAAACTGGCGCCCCTGCTCGCCTATTCGTCGTCCCCCGGCCCGTCGTCTTCCGGCCCGTCGTCTTCAGGCTCGGCGGATCCCGGCTCGTCGGACCCGCTGTCGGGCGCGAGAGCGATGTCGTTACCCTCGGTCGCCTGGTCCCACGCATCGAGCAGCCAGCTCGGCAGCTGCTCCCAACGCTCGACCACGGCACGCGCCGGCGAGTAGGCAACGTGCGGCTCGAGCAGAGTGCGCACCACCAAGCGGCCCGACTGCACCTGGATGGGCGCGACCAGCTCGGGCGAGACGGTCAGGTCGTCCCGACTCGTCAGGTACACAGGCACGAAGAAGCCGCGCCCGCCGCCGTGGATCTGGCGCACGGCGAGGTGGCGGTGCAGCGACCAGTGCACGGCACCTGCGATGGCCGAGCTCTGGACGACCAACGAGGCTTCGGCCAGCGCGCCGAGCTTGGCGCGTCGGTCGTCGGAGCCCAGGTCGCACGCGATGACGACTTCGTTGCGCACGTCGAGCGCCGGCCACTCGCCCAGATCAGCGGGCTCGGGCAGCTCGGCCGTACTCGGGCGCTCGCCGACCCAATTGAGGACCCACGGGTTCTCCTCGGGCGTGCTGTTGCGCACGAGCCCAACGTAAAGCGGCACCCCCTTGGTCGAGAACAGCCGGCCCGCGGTGAGCACCATCTGGTCCCCGTTCCAGACGAAGCGCCCCTGCTCGATCGACAGCCGCACATGCACCGCCAGGTACTTGAGCAGCACGAAGTTGTTCATGCCCCACTCCTCTACCGGCGTGAGCTCCTTGAGCAGGCTCAGGCGGCCGCCGGGCACGAAGCAGAACTGGAACAGCGACTGGATCGACAGGTACTCGTCCCCGAAATCCGCGAGCAATTGCGCGCGGGTCGGGCGTTCGCCACGTGTGGCCAGGTCCGAAGCCATCGGTTCTTGAGGTACGGGGAGGGTCAACGGGAAACAGAAGAGCGTTCGGGAGCGCGCTCGCACCGTGGGGGCTCCCACGCTCGCGCAGCGTCAATCGCCGCGGGGCCGGCGAGTATAGAGGCCCATTGGAGGGGATTCCAAGGCGGCCGCCGCGCTCGCGCACGCCGTGCCGTTGCCGTCGTGATTCTGCCGAAGGAGTCGCGCGCGCCCTCTGGCGTTCGTAGGCTGGCGAGAACTCTCCGACGCCTCCTCTTTCACCAGCCCGTCCATGAAACTCCTTTCGACCGCCCTCGTTGTTCTCGTCCTTTCCGGTCTTGCCCTGGCCCGCCAGGAAAAGGGCGCTGTTCCGGCCCCCGTGGCGGATGCGGCCGCGGAAGCCAAGCTCATCGCCCAGCAGCTCCCCACCTATCCGCTGACAACCTGCCCGGTCAGCAACGAGCCCCTCGAGGGCAAGGAGAAGCCCTTCGACCTCGTGCACGAAGGCCGCCTGGTGCGCTTGTGCTGCAAGGCCTGTGTCAAGGAGTTCAAGAACGACCCCGCGGTCGCCGCCTCGATCTTCAAGTCGATCGACGAGGGCGTGATCCGCGCGCAGAAGGACACCTATCCGCTCGCGACCTGCGCGGTCAGCGGCGAGCAGCTCGGCTCGATGGGCGACCCGGTCGAGCTCGTGGTAGGCACGCGTCTCGTCCGCCTGTGCTGCAAGGGCTGCGTGAAGGGCGTCAAGAAGGACCCCACCAAGACACTCGCAACGATCGACGCCGCCCTGATCAGCGAGCAGAAAAAAACCTACCCCCTCAGCACTTGCCTGGTCAGCGGTGAAGAGCTCGGAAGCGAGGGTTTCGACTACCTCCACGGCGTGCGGTTGACACGCTTCTGCTGCGAGAAGTGCGTGTCGGCCTTCTCCAAGGAGCCGGCCAAGTTCCTGGCCGCGCTCGACAAGGCCACTCCCAAGAAGAACTGATCCCCTGCTCGGGTGAGGGGGCGCGCTCCACTGGAGCTCGCGCAACTGTCTCTCACCTGGGTGGCTTCGGTCGCGTACCCGGGGCGCGTCCAACCCTGCCCCCGCCGCGCATGACACGCATGTGGTTCCTGCTCTCAGCGTTCCCTTGGTTTCTGACCGGTTCGCTAGGAGCGGCGCAGGTTCCGGCCTTCAAGCCCGAGGCCTTCGAGCGCGCGGATGAGACCGGCCGTGTGCGCGTGAGGGTCACCGAGACGATCATCGGTTTCGACGACCCGGGCATGGTCGCGGATTCGGTCCAGCCCAGCGCGGACGGGCGGAGGCTCGCGTACGTCACCCTGGAGAGCGGAGGCGTCGCCGTGGTGGTCGATGGTGTCAAGGGCGAGGCCTTCGAGGGCTATGCCTCGGGCAGCCTCGTCTTCAGCCCGGACAGCAAGCGCGTCGGCTACGTCGGCACGCGCCCCGGCCGCCAATATGTGGTGATCGACGACAAGGTGCACGAGTACGACGGGGTCTCGAAACAGGGCGTGGTCTTCAGCCCAGACGGCGCCAGGGTGGGCTGGATTGCAGCGCGCGGCGCCAACCAGATCGCGGTGATCGACGGGCAGGAGAGCTCGCCCTACGACGGCATTCCTGCGCCGGGAATCGTGTTCGCTCCCGGTGGCAAGCGCGTGGCCTTCCACGCAACCTCCGGCGGCAAGCACCTGGTCGTGCTGGACGGCGAAGAGGGTCCGCTCTTCGATGCGGTGGCCGGACTGCACTTCACGGCGGGCGGCCAGCACGGCGTCTACAAGGGGTTGCGAGGAAAGGGCTCCTACGCCGTGATCGATGGTACGGCCTACGGCCCGTTCGATGATCTGCAGCCTCGTCCGAGCGCGCGTCAGACGCAGACCAACGATCCCTTCGAGGTCTCGGGCGATGGCTCACGGGTCGGATTCGTCGGACGGCGCGGCGAAGAGTGGTTCGTTGTCATCGATGGCCAGGAGCTCGGCCCCTATCCCGACGTCGCGCTGCTCGCCCTGAGTCCCAACGGCTCGCGCGTCGTGCACGTCGCCCGGAGCGGCGAGGGCTGGGTCACGATCGTGGATGGCGAAGAACGCAGGGGCCGCATTCCCGATGGGCTCACCTTCACGCCCGACAGCAAGCGCATGGCCTGGATCCAGAAGCGCGGCGACCAGCGCCTGGTGCAGATCGACGGAGTCGAGGGCAAGGTCTACCAGCGCATCCAGCACCCCGGCGTGATCTTCAGCGCCGATGGCCAGCATCACGCCTACCTCGCCGAGCAGGGCGATCAGATGTTCGTGGTGATCGATGGGGTCGAGGGGCCGGCGTTCCGACGCCTGGGAAAGATCGCGCTCGGCTTCGTCTCTGGCGGCGCGAGGACGATCTACTCGGTGCTGCGCGGCGAGGGCGAGGCGCTCGTGATCGACGGGGTCGAAGGAGCGCTGTGGAAGTCGGTGCGCAACCCGGTCTTCAGCGCGGACGGCCAGCGCTACGCCTATGCCGCCGAGAAGAGCTCCGGCGGCTGGGTCGTGGTGGTCGATGGCGAGACGTACGGCCCAGGCGGCAAGCTCGGCCCCGAGGACGCGCGCACCTACCGCGCGGTCGGGCGTCGGACGCCGCTCTTCAGCCCCGACGGCAAGCGTGTGGCCTGGTCAGCCGAGGGCGAAGGCGGTCAGATGGCGGTCGTCGATGGCCAAGATGGCCGGCTGAACGAGATCGTGATGGCGAGCACGCTCTCCTTTTCGCCCGACGGCCGCCACGTGGTGTTCGCGTGCCAACGCGAGGGCAAGCGTCGGCTCAGCGTGGACGGTTTCGAGATCGACAACGGTTGGGATGGCTTTCGCCAGCAGCTCGACGACCTCGTCTGGCACGGACCGGAGCGTTTCTCGCTGCGCGGCCTGCGCGCGCCACGCTACCTCCTGATCGCGGTAGAGATCCTCTGAGCCACAGCTTCCGAGCGGCGCCACGCCGCCAACAGTGCCGGGCTCGTCTGAAAAACCCGGACTCTCCGTGGAACAGCGCCGTCGGCTGGTCGTACCCAGCGGCGTCCCAGGAACCCCGAGCCATGCTCCGAGCCTCTTCCCGCGCTCCTGTTCGCGCCCCTCTCCCCTTCCTGCGCCGCCGCCATCCGCTGCGCTCCGCCCTCTTGCGCTGGCGCCTGCTCCGGAGGTGGATCCATCCGGGAGCCGTGCCTCGGTGGCCTCGCGCGGGAGCCGCGAGTCGGCTGGGCTGACCGGCGTAGAGTTTCCGGCTACGGCGTGGCTAGCGCACCAGGTGCCAGCCGGTAGGATGGAAGTCCAGGAGAACAGGGCATGATCACCGTTCGAGATCTCCTGGCGAACAAGCCGGCCGGCGTCGTCACGACCTCGCCGCGCACGAGCGTCTACGATGCTCTGGCCTCGATGGCCGAGCACGATGTCGGCGCCCTACCGGTGCTCGAGCGGGGGAAGATCGTGGGGCTCCTATCGGAGCGCGACTACGCGCGCGGCGTCGTGCTGCGCGGTCGCACCTCGCGCGAGACGGCCGTGGCCGAGCTCATGACCAAGCCGGTCCTGGTGCGCCTGTGCGACTCGATCGAGCATTGCATGACGCTGATGACCGTTGAGCGCGTCCGGCACCTCCCTGTCGTCGAGGCCGGCGAGCTGATCGGGATCGTGACCATCGGCGACGTAGTCAAACAGATCATCCAGGAGCAGGCCTTCCAGATCGACCAGCTGGAAAACTACATCCGGGGAGTTTGAGGCGCGCAGGCCGTTGAAAAACGTCCCGTCGCGAGAGGCGCGCTTCCACGGGGCTAGGACGCGAAGGAGAGACGGCCGAAGCGGCCTCCTGGCCGCTGAGCACGGCCTGGCTTGATGCAAGACATCGAGCGTGACGACGCCCCGTCGAAGAGCGCGCAGCCGTCGCAGGGACTTGTTGCGGACTGCGAGCCCGGCAGGACTGCTAGTCCTGAAATAAGCGCTCAGCTCCGCCAGAACGCTGCGCTTCGCCCGGACTCACCGCAGCCTCGGCCTTTCTCGAACCTTCGAAATGCTCACGTGGTGAAACCACGCTCGATTCCGGACGATCTGGCGAACCTGAGCGCTTATTTCAGGGCTAGTAGCGCAAGTCCAGCAGCCCGCGGCCATCGCCGAGGGGCTCCTGAGCGTGCGCGGCAGGAAGTTGTAGTCGAGCCCGTTGGCGTAGAGCGCCGTCCAATCCGGCGCGTTCGGGTCGGCCAACGTCCCCAGGCACCAGGCGACTGCCGCTCTGAGCTCAGAGCGTGAGCAAGTATCCCGCGCCAACCGAGAGCCGGCCGGGAAGCGAGCTCAAGCGGCCGCGCGCCCGCGCTCGTTGCGCTGGTATTCCTTGTATTCCAGCGTGAGCGGTTGGCGTCCGGTGGCGAGTGCGAACAGACAGCGCAAGACACCCACGGCCTCGTCGCTCTTGCCGATGGTGATCAGCGTCGCGTAGAGCGCGGCTTGATCGGGCGGACTGCCGCGCGCGAGCCGCTGGGCGCGGATGCGCCACCACAGCCGACCGTAGGCCAAGAGGAGCAGCACCGAGAGCCCGTCGCTCGGCAGGAACGAGAGGAACGCGAACGATGGAAGCACCAGCCCCCAGAACAGGATCGACAGGCACGCGCGCTGGTTGTAGCGCCCCGGCTCGCGCCAGTGCAGAGCCGCGCCGTGGGCATAGGCATAGCCGCCGCGCTGATGGCGCCGGCGCCAGGCCGCGAACCGCGTGAGCGCCACGTCGTGCCGCGTCATGTCGTGCTGGATGCGGCGGATGCGCCAGCCCGCACGGCGCAGCCGGAAGGCGAGCTCGGGATCCTCGCCCTGATTCAGGGCCTCGTCGTAGCCGCCCGCAGCGCGCAACGCGGACACGCGCACGAGCACGTCGCCGCCGAAGGCCTCGGCCTCGCCCACGGGGGTGTCCCACTCGCCGTCCACCACGCGGTTGAAAAGCGAGGCCTCGGGGTGGAGCTCGCGCCGGCGCCCGCACACGGCGGCGAGCCCGGCATCGCACGCGAGCTCCGCGCGCGCCGCGTCCATGAAGCCGGGCACGACCAGACAGTCGCCGTCCATGAAGAACACGTACTCGAGCGCGGGGTGGAGCTCGACGAGGCGCGCCAGGCCGGCATTGCGCCCACGCGCCGCGTTGAGCGGACGCGAGTTGTCCAGCACCACGACCTCGAGTCCGCGCGCGCGCACGCGCTCGACGCTCTCGTCGCTCGAGTCCGAGTCGGCGTAGACGATTGGCCCGGCCTGGCCGCGCAGGCTGTCGAGGCAGGCGAGCAGGCGCTCGCCCTCGTTGCGGGCGATGACGACCACTCCAACGTCGCTCGGGACGGCGACCGCGCTCATCGCGACTCCTGCAGGTCCTGCCCGAGCAAGTTGAAGCGCACGAAGTCGCGCCAGAAGCACGGCGGTTCCTTGCGCGGCGCCCGCGCGAGCCAGCGGCGCAGGTTCCACAACGCGTTGCCGCCCGCCCACGCCAGGTCGGCCAGCACGCACACCGCGCGTCCGCGGTTCTTCTGGAAGTAGCGGCGGCGCGACTCGAACCAGTAGCGCGGCATGCGTCGTTCGAGTTCGCGTCCGGCGCTGGCGCCGGTCGCGGCCCCGGCCTCGTGCAGGATGCGGGCGGCCGGCACGTACCAGGACTCCCAGCCCGCGCGCCCGGCGCGCCAGGCGAGGTCCACCTCCTCGAAGTACAAGAAGTAGCCCTCGTCGAAGAGCCCGACCTCCTGCAGCATCTCGCGCCGCACGAGCAGGCAGCCACCCGACAGCCAGTCGGTGGAATGGACCTCGGCCCGCGGGGCGGGCGCCAGCTGCCAGCGCGCCAGCAGGCGCGAGACGGGCCCAAAGTGCAGGCCCTCGTCGAGGCTGTTGAGGACGCCGGGGAAGCGGAAGGCCGTGCCGCGCAGGTTGCCGCGGCCTACCTCCGTGGCCGGCCCGGCCATGCCCACGCGCGGGTGAGTGGCCAGGAACTCGACCAGGGTGGCGAGCGCACCTGGATCCAAGGCCGCGTCCGGGTTGAGGAGCAGGAAGTAGTCGGGCGGGTCGGGCCGGCCACGGAGGTAG
>JABFRZ010000158.1 GCA_013140785.1 Planctomycetota bacterium
TGCCAGAGCAGCGCTACCCCGGCATGGGCGCGCTGGCCGAGGACCTGCGCGCCTTCCTGGAGGGGCGCGTGGTGCGCGCGCACGCCACCGGACCACTGGTGGAGCTCCGCAAGTGGGTCGGACGCAACCGCTCCTTCGCGGGCGTGCTGCTCGCGCTCGGGGCGAGCCTCTTCGCCGGCCTGTTCGCCAGCCAGGCCTTCTTCCTCGAGGCACGCGCCGAGCGCGACCGCGTGCTGCGCCTCGCGGACGGCAAGCGGCTGGCGGAGCTCGTGGCCAACGCGGCGACGCTCTGGCCGGCGACGCCCGAACGCGTGACGGCGTACGACCAGTGGCTGGCAGAGGCGCGCGCGCTCGCGCAGCGGCTCGAGACGCACCAGGCAACGCTCGCGAGCCTGCGTGTCGGGGCGCGAGCCGGCGCAGCGGGACGCTTCACGTTCCTCCAGACCGAGGCGCAGTGGGAGCACGATACGCTCGCCGATCTCGTGGACGAGCTTGCGCGCTTCGCTGCTGCCGGCGGCCTCCTCGGTGACGTCGAGCGCCGCCGGGCCTTCGCGAAAACGGTCGCGGAACGCACGCTCACCTCCAGCGAGGCCCGCTCGCGCTGGGACGAGGCGCGGCGGGCCATCGCCGCGCCCGGTGAGTCGCCGGCCTATCGCGGACTCGCACTCGCTCCACAGCTCGGCCTCCTCCCACTCGGGCCCGATCCGGACTCGGGTCTGTGGCAGTTCGCGCACCTGGCGAGCGGCTCCGAGCCGCGGCGCGATGCGTCTGGAACGCTGCTCCTCGACGAAGCGAGCGGGCTCGTGCTCGTCCTGATCCCGGGCGGCAGCTTCCTGATGGGCGCGCAGAGCGAGGACCCCGCGCTCCCGAACTACTGCGCCGACGCCTTCGCCAACGAGCTGCCGCCGCACGAGGTCGAGCTCACGCCGTTCTTCCTCTCCAAGTTCGAGATGACCCAGGGACAGTGGCAGCGCGCCACCGGTTCGAACCCGAGCACCTATGGCCCGGCGAACACGGAGCTCGCGCTCACTCTCCTGCATCCGGTCGAAACCGTCAGCCGCGGCCAGTGTCTCGAGCTCGCGCGCCGGCTCGGGTTGGAGCTCCCGACCGAGGCGCAGTGGGAGTACGCGGCGCGCGCCGGCACGGACACGCCCTGGTGGACAGGTTCCGATCCGCGGGCGCTGCAGGGCGCCGTGAACCTCGCCGACCAGGCGGTCGTGCGCGCGGGCGGGGAGTGGCCGCAGATCGAGCGTTGGCTCGACGACGGCTGGTTCCGCCACGCGCCGGTGGCTGCGCTTCGCGCGAACCCGTTCGGGCTCCACCACGTGCTCGGCAACGTGTGGGAGTGGTGCCGCGACGATTTCGGGAGCTACGCGCTTCCCGTGCGGCCCGGCGATGGCCTGCGCGTGCTCGCGGCGCCTGGGATGCCGGTCGGGCGCGGCGGCGGCTACGTCAATAACGCCGCCTTCGCGCGCACGAGCCTGCGCGACAGCCGCTCGGACTCGCCGCACCTCCTGTTCGGCCTGCGGCCGGCGCGCGCGCTGGAGCCCTGACGGCCCTGCGATTCCGCTCGTTTCTTCGTGGAGACGTGGGGTTCGCTTCCCTGACTCGGGCGCGATCGGATGCCTGCCATTGTGAAAAAGTCAGGGAATCATGCAGTGGACCGCGCAAACGTGGACCTCTAGATACTCTCTGGTTCGCCCCTGCGCTGCTCACGCTCTTCCAAGGGAGTACACGATGTTGTCGATTCTCGGACTCTTCTCCGCAGCGACCCTCCTGCAAGGGCAAGTGCACGTCGTCGATGGGGCTGGAGGCCCCGGCGCGGACTTCACGACGATCTTCGCGGCCGTGAATGCGGCCGCCGACGGCGACGTGGTGCTGGTGCGCTCGGGCAACTACCTCTCCGACGGCCCGGGCAAGCCCAACAAGGGTCTGGACCTTCTCGACATCCCCGGCAGGTCACTGGTCGTTCTCGCGGAGCGGGGAGCCAGCGTTCGGACGAACTCCCTGCAAGTACACGGCCTTTCGAGGGGAGAGTGGGCCCTCGTCCAGGGGATCCGTTTCGAGCAGCAAGGGATCGCGGGTTGGCTCACGGACAACCAAGGCCCGGTTTGGCTCGAGAGCTGCACCCTACGCGCCCTGCCCTTCGTGAACGACCACGACGCCATGCGCGTCCAGGACTGCGACTCGGTGGTTATGACTCGCTGCGAGATCGAGGCACCGGTGATCCAGACTGGCATCCTGGCGACGCGCTCGAGGCTCCAACTGTGGCAGAGCGTGGCGCGAGGTGGCCCGGCGGTGCGGCTGATTCAAGCGTCCATCTCGCTCTCCGGGAGCTGGGTCCACGGCATGGACGGCCTCGATTCGTCAGGCCCGCCCTTCTTCCCGAACGGAAACGGAGGAGACGGAGGCGACGGGCTCGTGTTGCAGCTCCGCTCCCAGGTCTGGCTCCAGGACTCGATTCTCGAGGGCGGCGCGGGCGGAACGCCAACGGGTTCAGGCTTGCCGGGTGCGGATGGCGAGGCCCTCGTCATCCTGACCGGCCGCACGCACGCCGTCGCGGGCTCGAGCAAGGCACTCGAGCTGTCCTCGCCCGTCCGCGAGGGAGCACCGGTCACGCTCACGGTCCGTGGGAAGCCGGGCGACCTCGTGTGGCTGCGCCTTGCCCTGAGCCCGGACGGTCTCGCCCACCGCGGCCTGGCGCCTGGTTTGTTCCTGGGCCGCATCCCCGCAGGGGGAGTTCTCGTCCTGACGCTCTCCGCTCCCAACCTACCGGCCGGTCGAGAGGGCCTGGTGTTTTTCTGTCAGGCGACCGTGCGCGACACCGACAGCCAGCGGTTCGTTGCCTCCTCGCCGAGCGCCTTGGTGTTGCTCGATCGGAACCTGTAGCTTGCCCACCCTCGGTTCCGCGCATTCGCGTGATCGCTCCGCACAAGCCCCTCTCGAGCCCGGAGTCTGCGCGGTGACCGACAGGGTCGCCGAAACCGAGCGCGCTGTTGCGCAGCTCGAGCACCTCGCTCTCGATGCGCGCGAGGTACTCGTACACCTGGCCCGAGCCCCCGCGTTCGACGCCGCCGCCCTCGGTCTGGTTGGTGACGCTCATCACGTTCGCGAGCTGCGGGAGCACGGGCCGGTTTCCCTGACACATGTGCACACGTGATGCTCCGTCCTGAGTCTCCCTGAGTCTCCCTGAAGTTCCCAGGAAGCGCTCTCTGTTCGTTCCCGCCCTCCTCCTCACCGGGTGGTTCGCTGCTCCAGGTTCCGCCCAGGATGCGCGCATCCTGGTCAAGGCCGGCGACTCGGAAGGCCCGACTGGGAAAACCCGTGCGCACGTCGAGGCTCGTGCTGTTGCCCGTCGCAGAGCGGTACAGGTAGGCCAGGTGGCTCGACAGGGTTCCGTCGCCGTCCAGGTCGGCACCCTGCAGATACTCGCTCACCGTGAAGGCCAGCACCCCCGGCCCGGGCGTGAACCACCAGGCCGTCGTTCCGAGGTTGAGTGTCGTAGCGTGCGCGAACTCGTGGACGTGCAGCACGCGGTCGGTAATGTCCCCGTCCCCGTTCAGGTCGGTCTGCCCCTGAGCGGCCTCCGGGACATGGAAGGCGATGAGGTCCTCCGACAACGCGAGGCCCATCCCCACGAAGTACAAGCCCACACTGGGTGAGCCCACGGCAAGACCGAGGTTGACCAGGCCCTCGACCGGGTCGAACGCGTGCAAGACGAGGTCGCCCTGGTCCCCGTCGTCGTTGAGGTCGCGGCGCTGTTGTCCCTCGTGTACCACGAACGCGGAGCGCGAGCCGGACGTGAGCCGATCCTCGGACGCGTTCGCGATCGCGACACCCAGGTTGATCGCGGCGGGTGTCGGTGCGCTCAGGTCCATCCCATGCAGCACGTAGTCGGAGGCATCTCCGTCGAAGTTGCGGTCACCGGTGACGGCTTCCGCACGGAACTGAGTCCGCGGCGCGCGGGATTCACCACAACTATCCCGACAAGACGCCGCGGCTCTTCTGCGGGCCGATGGCAGCCCCCATCCGAACGCGACGGTCTGGCTCCCCGCGCCCACGACCCTCGGCCTACCACCGGGCAATCGCCCCCCGATCTTCACCGAGCACGTCTTGGGCGGGCCACAGGACGGCGGTTCGCTCGAGGCGACGGTGACGGACGCGGATGGACGTTTTCGCCTGCGCGGCCTGCAAGATCATCTTGGCCGTCCTGGGCCCTCGATCCAGACGCGACACGTGGAGCTCGACCACGAGCGAGATCTCGCGGAGCTCCGGCTCGTCGTCGGACGCATGTGTCGCGTGGTGGTCGAGCGAGGCGCTGCGGATTTCGACCGCTTCCCGTTCGTCTCGGAGCAAGGCGGCAAGCTCGAGTTCGTCATGGTGACCCGTGGCATGTGGGCGACGATCGGAGACGCAGGGATGCCTGCCGAGCGTTCCGCGGAATGCCTCGTGACCGACCTCGCGAGGGAGCTCGTCCTGTTGTCGGGCCCTCGCGAGGTCGCGCGCCTCCCCATCGCGCTGGTTCCGGGTGAGCTCAACGTCCTGCACCGCTGACCGGGATCCCGACGCGAGAGGCGTCGCTCAGATGCCTCCTTGTTCTTTCGAGAAAGCTGCGGTGAATCGGGGCCGCCCGGACTTCAGAGGCTTCCACCGAGGCGGCGGCCGACCTGGGCCTCGACGCCTAGTCCTGGAATACGCAGTGGACCTCCCATGACCGTTCTGCTCGCGCTCTCTTCGCTCGCCCAGTCCTCGTTCGCTGGCGGGCCGGAGGTGGTGAACCTGCAGCAGAACGCGATCCGCTTCGAAGCGACCACCTACGCCCTGGCCTATCTCGTCCCCGAGTCGCCGCTCGGTTCCCCCGACCTCAACGGTGACGGTGATCGCACCGACTGGGTGCTGCACGTGACGGACGTGCGCACGCGCGTGACCAGCAACTTCGGTCTGGCGGCCGACTTGACGGGAGCCCTGTCCGCGGCCGGGCGCTGGATCGCGTTCCTGGTGGACGAGGGCTTCCAGGGGCACACCGATCTGAACGGCGACGGCGATGCGAGCGACCAGGTGCTCCACCTGTACGAATCGCGCCGCGGTCGGATGATCAACCTCGGGGTCGCGGCGACGTCCTTCGAGCTCGGCGAGCAGTTCTTGGCCTTCAGCCTCTCCGAGGCGAAGCAGGGAGCCGTCGATCGGAACGGGGACGGGGATACGTCGGACCAGATCCTCCAGGCCTTCGAGCTCCCGAGCCTGCGCCCCGTCTCGTTCGGACTCGCGACCGGTCCGGGGAACTACCAGCTCCGGGGCGAGCGGATCGCTTTCGGGGTGTTCGAGGGCGCCCAGACCGCGAGCGACCTGAACGCGGATGGCGACGTGCTCGACCTGGTGCTCCACGTGGCGAAGCCGCGGACAGGGGCCGTGGTGAACCTGAAGCGCGCGCTGCCACTCGTGCGCGGCTTCGAACTCGAGCCCCCGCTCCTCGGGTATCGCGTGAACGAGGACGCGCAGCGCATGGACGCCAACGGGGATGGGGACCGGCTGGACGAGGTCATGGAGGTCTTCGATTTCGATAGTGGCCGGACACATCCCCTGCTGCTGGCCTGCGTGCAATTCGACCTCAGCGCAGAAGGCGCGGCCCTGCTGGTCTTCGAGCAGGCCCAGGGCGGCCTGGACCTGAACGGGGACGGAGATGCGCTGGATCGGGTGCTCTTCGCCTGGTCTCCATCCGCCGGCACTCCACGCAACCTCGGGCAGGCAACCTCGGCGCTCTTCGCGCTCGCCGGCGCGAGCCTCGCATACCTGGTGGACGAGAGGGCGCAGGCCTCCGATCTGAACGGCGACGGGGACCTCGGTGACTTCGTGGCCCACGTCCACGACCTGCCCACGGGCGCCACGCGGAACGTCGCTCTGGGCTGCACGGACCTCCGGATCGACGGCGTGCGACTCGTACTGCGCGTCGGTGAGTCCCAGCAGGGCGTCGATCTGAGCGGGAACGGGCTCGCCACCGACTTCGTCCTGCACCTCACGGACCTGGCGACCGGGACGACCACCAACCTCGGCCTCGCCGCCTCCTTGGGTCTCCAGCTCCACAGGCGGACCCTGGCGTTCTCGCGCTCGGAGCCCGGCAACGGGCTGGACCTGAACGGCGATGGCGACGCGTTGGACCCCGTGGTGCACCTGCTCGACCTCCCCACGGGCGCTCTGACGAATCTGGGGCTGGCCTCGGATCTCTCGGTCGTGCCAACGCCGCTCGTTCTGCGCGAGGGAACCCTGCTGTTGCAGGTGGCGGAGCGATTGCAGGGAGGCGTGGACCTGAACGGCGATGGGGACGCGCTCGACAGCATCCTTCACGCGGTGCTCGGGGTGCCCCGGTGAACAGCTCACCTCGGATTCGATTCCGAGGAACCCCTTCCGGTGCATGGAATCCTCTTCCCCATGGTCCTGGCTGGTCACCCGGAGCGATCCGTCCCGCCTCCTCGCCAGGTTCGAGCTGGATTCCCGTGCTTCCTCGTGGGAGCGCGGGTCTGTTTTCCCTGACAACCGTGATACTCCATCCCTCCTCCCAGGTGTCTCCATGAGGCGTTCTCTGTTCGTTCCCGCCCTCCTCCTCACCGGGTGGTTCGCTGCTCCAGGTTCCGCCCAGGATGGGCGCATCCTGGTCAAGGCCGGCGACTCGGTCGGTCCCGCAAACCTCGTGAGCCTCGAGCTGCGTTCGGCGGCTCAGGTCGCGGCGACCCCCGCCCTCGGGACGGTGCTCTACGCGGCCGCCACGGACGCGCCCGCCGGCACGGACGAGCTCCTGCTCGCGACCACGCGCAACGACGCGCTGGGGAGCCAGACGACGGCCATCCTCCTGCGCGAGGGCGATCCGGAGCCGGCCGCGGCGAGCTCCCCGCTGCTCTCGTTCCCCGACGCGAGCATGACCTCGCTCGCTCAGGGCTCGCGCGTCCAGATCCTCGAGTCCGGGACCGTTCCGTTCCCGCAGACCCACCTCTACTGGGATTCGACGCCGATCGCGCGTTACGCGGAGCGCGTCAACGTCAGCGGCCTGCCCTTTGGCGGCCCGGTTCCTCTCATCCACGTGCGCTTCCGCCAGGCGCGCGCGAACGGCGCGCGCCAGGTGCTCGCGACGACGGACATCTGGCCGCGGTTGGCCGACACCGTGCCCCCGTTTCCCGTGCTCGTGCGCTACCAGCTCGACGCGAGCGGAGCGGTGACGAGCGCGGCGCTGCTGCTCGACGCGGGCGCGGATGCCCTGCGCCCGACGCCCTACCGCGACCTACCGCAGGATCCGCGCGCGACCGACCAGGATGCGGCCGGACACTGGATCACGCGCGCGCTCGGCATCGACGGCCGGTGGCGGGTCGTGCGCGACGGGGTCGAGCTCGCGCTCGAGGGGGGAGCGTCGCCGCGTGCTGGGCGGACG
>JABFRZ010000270.1 GCA_013140785.1 Planctomycetota bacterium
CTCCTCGACCACCCGGCCCGCCAGGCGCCCACCCGCGGGCGGCAGCAGCAGCACCAGCACCACGCCCGCGCCAATCAAGAAGAACAAGCACCCGAGCGGGCCCTTCACGATGCACGAGACGAACCGCGGCATCCGCCGCGCAGGACTGTCGGTGGCTCCGCTCAATTGCAGCTCACTCAGGGCCAGTGAAGGAAGCCCTCGCCAGCCGAGAGCCAGCAGGATGCGTCGTGGCTAGGCGCGCCGACGACGCGTATTGCACGGCAATACTCGGAGGAGGCGCAACGACGCCACGGCGCATCCTGCTGAGCTCGGAGGCGGCGAGGGATTTCTTCATGGGCCCCTAGTTCCAGCTCACGTCCGGCGGTTGCTGCTCGAGCTCGTTGCCCTCGCGTCCGATCGAGCGCACCACGCGCCGCCAAGTGCTCTCACCCGGCGCGCCGAAGATCGCCTCGAGCGACGGTGGCGCGGGCAGCCACGAGCCAGTGCCGAGCTCGCTGTCGAGCTGCCCTGCGCCCCAGCCCGAGTAGCCGAGGAACAGGCGCACCTTGCGCGTGGCCGCGCGTGGCTTCGCGCTCAGGTATTGCCCCAGCGCGTCGATTTCGCCGCCCAGCCACAGCTTGCCGTCGATCGAGAGTCCGCCCGGGATGGCCTCGGGCACGACGTGCAGGAACTGCAGCGTGGTGTGCTCCACCGGTCCGCCCAGGAAGATCGGGAACTTCGACTTGCCGAGCAGCGCGTGCTGCGGGAGCAGGTCCTTGACCTTGAACTGGGTCGGCTTGTTCGTGACAACGCCGTAGGCACCCTGCTCGGAGTGCTGGCAGATCAGCACCACCGAGTGCATGAAGTTCGGGTCGAGCATGTCGGGAAACGCCGCCAGCAGGGTCCCGGCCTCGACGCGCAGCTCTCCGGCCATCGCCCGAGGGTAGCGAGCGCGTGGGCGTTCTCGCAAAGACTCGGGCTCCGGCGGGCGCTTGCCCCGAGCGCGTCAGCCCGCCGCGTGGCCGCGCCCGCGCGCTCGTGCTAGCCTCCCGCCGTCTGGCGCGATCCCCGCGCCTACTTCCCAACGGAGGAACCGATGAGCACATGGCTTGGAGTTCGGAACGTACTGTTTGCCACCCCCCTGCTGGCCGCCCTGGCCGCCTTCGCGGCGGTGGTTCCCTCGAGCAAGGTCGAAGCGGCTGTCAATGACGTCGTTGCTGTCAATGACGTCGTTGCTGTCAATGACGTCGTTGCTGTCAATGACGACGTTGCCAATGACGACGTTGCCGATGACGACGTTGCCGATGACGACGTTGCCGGTGACGTCGTTGCTGCCGATGACGTCGTTGTCGAAGATGCCGCCGCCTCCCTGGCCAGTAATTGCACCTACTACAACAACGCGAGCCACTCGACGATCGTCGGACAGTTCGGCACCGACTGCTGCAACAACCCGGTCTCGTGGGGCAGGAAGACGCGGTACTCCGTGTGCGGCGGCTGCTTCCCTTGCATCCCACCTCCGCAGTAGTCCGAAACACGACAGATCGATGGAGGGCGGGAAAGACCCCCGCCCTCCCTTCATTTGCGGATGCGGCGGGAGAGGCTCGAGCCGGTGTCGGCGACGCCCGCGCGAAGCGGAAACCGTCCGGATCGGGAGGCCGCGCTGGTAGGGATCAGCGCTTCGGCCGCGTGATGCGCACGCCGGGCGGGACCTCCCAGCGCAGATCCGCGCTCGCGCCGACTCGATCCCCGATCCAGGCGAGCTCGTATTCGATCCTCGGCTCCATGCGCGCGAAGTCGGCCGGCTCGATGCGCAGGATGAAGGCGCCGCGGTCGCCCCAGAACTTCGGGACGCCCTGGGCGTGAACGTCATCGTGCCCGCGGGCGCGCAGCGTGAAGCGCTGGTCGACGGCGTACCCGAACTCGAGCGCGTCGCCGCCGTCGACGCCGTTCGTGTCGAAGTGGGCGAAGAAGTAGCCGGCGCTCTCGGTGTCCCACAGCGTCGTGGTGAGCTCGGGCGGGCGCTTAGGATCGTCATACCAGGCGAGGCGCTCGATCGTGAGCGCGCGCAGGCCCGAAGGGAGCTCGTTCGGGACCTTGGTCTGCGGGCCGAAGCGGTCGGAGAGGCTGACACACGAGTACGGATTCGGCCCGCCGAAGAGCGCGGCGTGCTGCGGGTGCGAGTGGCGGTTCCCCCACCCGATCAGGCCGGCCTCGGAGTGGTCGTTGAACGTGTGCACGTGGACCATCAGGCCCAGGCCGTCGTCGAGGACGTTCTGGCCGAGCTCGGTGTAGTTGAGGCGCCGCCAGCGCCCGCCGACGAAGACCTCGTTGAAAGTGTGCGAGGTCCAGGAGCCGCTCTGCTGCTCCGCTGCCTTGCGCAGCTTCGCGCGCAGGCCGACGTGGGTGATGCGCGTCCTCAGCCACTGGACCTCGCGCGAATCGTTGGCATCGACCAAGGGGGTGCACAGGATCGTGCGCGTGGGTAGGCCCGCGGCGCGCAGGCCGGTCGAAAGGTAGATCGCGGATGAGGTGCAGCTGCCGTGGATCTTTCTCGAACATGCCCTTGCCGAAGAGCTCGCGGTTCCACTGCTCCTCGAGTGAGCGGCCGGACTTCGCCAGGGTCTCGTCCACGTTGCCCTGCTGCCGCTCGTGGACGCGCGGCCGGTCTTTCTCGAACTCGACCGCAAAGGTCGTGAAGCTGTCCTCGAACTGCGAGCGCTCCATCAGCCAGGCCGAGACGCGTCGCGCAGCCTCGGCGTCATCCAGCTTGGCGAGCTCGACGCCGTGCTTCTCGAGCTCGGCTTCCAGGCGTTGCTGCAGCGACTTGTCCCAGTTGGAGCACGCCCCGGGGCTGACGAACTCCCTCAGCTCGGCCGCCGGCGTGCGCCAGCTCGAGCTACCCTGGATCGCCTCGGCCACGGTGTTGAACGGGTAGACCACGACCTCGAACTCGAGCAAGTCGGGGCGCTGCTCGAGCACACGTACGTCCTGGTAGTCGTCGGTCATCGAGGCGACGTCGAAGGGCGCCATCACGTGCATCACGGCGCGCACCGAGTAGCTGAACTCGCGCCGCTCCTCCCAGTCGCCGTCGGGCACGCCGTCCCCGTCGCTGTCGGCCTTCTTCGGGTCGGTGAAGTACTTGTGTACCTCGTGGAAGTCGGAGAGGCCGTCGTGGTCGGCGTCGGGCTCGCCGCGAACGCCTGAAGAGCCTCCGAAGAGAGACAGGATGCACAGCACGGGAGAGAAGAGGCCCATGTCGTCGAAGGCGGCGGCGCCGAGTGTGGCTGGAACGACGAGAGTACCACCGGCCTGCCCCGCTCTCTCCGTGGTGCGGCCAGGCGCGGGCGCGCGCCGCGGCCGTTAGACTCCCGCCCCCATGAAGCCCACGTCCCTCCTCGTCCTCGCGCTCATGACGTTGTCCGCTTGCGCCTCCACGGAATCCGGCAATCCCGCGCTCCAGGCCGAGGTCCAACGCTGGCTCGACGGCTACAGCGCGAGCTACCAGCAGCTCGCGACCGTCTCGAGCGAGGCGCAGTGGTCCTCGAACACGCACATCGTCGAGGGCGACGAGACCAACGCGCAACGCACGCAGGCGGCCGACGAGGCCCTGGCGGCCTTCACGGGCAGCGCGGAGAACATCACCGCGGCGCGCAGGTACCTGGAGCGGCGCGACGAGCTCACGCACCTGCAGGGGTTGCAGCTCGAGCGCATCCTGTTCCTGGCCGGCGACAACCCGCAGACGATTCCCGAGGTGGTCAAGGCCCGCATCGCGGCCGAGACCAAGCAGAACGAGGCGCTGTACGGCTACGCGTTCACGCTCGACGGCCAGGAGCTCACGCCCAATGCCATCGACGAAGGCCTGCGCAGCGAGACCGATCTCGCCAAGCGGCGTGCAATCTGGGAATCGTCCAAGGAGGTCGGCAAGGGCCTGAAGAGCGGGCTGATCGAGCTGCGAGCGCTGCGCAACGAGAGCGTGCGCGCGCTCGGCTACCCCGACTACTTCGCCTACATGGTGAGCGAGTACGGCATGACGACGGCCGAGCTTGCGGCGGAGATCCAGCAGGTGAACCGCGAGCTGCGCCCGCTCTTCCGCGAGCTACATACATGGACGCGCCACGAGCTGGCGAAGCGCTACGCCCAGCCCGTGCCCGAGCTCATCCCGGCGCACTGGCTGCCGAACCGCTGGGGCCAGGACTGGAGCGCGCTGGTCGAGGTGACGGGCTTCGACCTCGACCAGGGTCTGGCCGGGAAGAACGCCGAATGGCTGGTGCAGCAGGCGGAGCGCTTCTACGTGAGCCTCGGCTTCGAGCCGCTGCCGCCGGTCTTCTGGGAGAAGTCCTCGCTCTATCCGCTGCCGGCCGACGCGGGCTTCAAGAAGAACACGCACGCCTCGGCCTGGCACATGGACCTCGAGCGCGACGTGCGCTCGCTCATGAGCGTCGAGCCCAACACCGAGTGGTACGAGACCACGCACCACGAGCTCGGACACATCTACTACTACCTCTGCTACACGAACCCGCGCGTGCCGCCGCTCCTGCGCGAGGGCGCGAACCGCGCCTACCACGAGGCCGTCGGCTCGCTGATGGGCCTGGCCGCGATGCAGCCGCGCTTCGTCGGCACGATCGGGCTCGCGGCCGGCGCCGAGCGCCCCGACCCGCTCCAGATCCTCCTGCAGTCGGCGCTCAACTACGCCGTGTTCATCCCCTGGTCAGCCGGCACGATGTTCACCTTCGAGAAGGAGCTCTACGCCGATGAGCTGCACCCCTCGCGCTGGAACGCGCGCTGGTGGGAGCTCGCCGCGCAGTACCAGGGCATCGCTCCCCCCGCCCCGCGCGGCGAGGAGTACTGCGACGCCGCCACCAAGACGCACATCAACGACGACCCGGCCGGCTACTACGACTACGCGCTCTCGTTCGTGCTCCTGTTCCAGCTGCACGACCACATCGCAAGGCTGATCCTGCACGAGGACCCGCGCGACACGGACTACTACGGCCGGAAGGACGTGGGCGAGTTCCTGCGCGGCATCCTGACGCCGGGCATGAGCGTGGACTGGAAGGAGCTCCTGCGCGAGAAGACCGGCAGCGCGCTCTCGGCCGAGCCGATGCTGCGCTACTACGCACCGCTGATGGCGTGGCTGAAGAAGGAGAACATGGGCCGCAAGGCGACGCTGGCGGACATCTGACCTAGCCCGACCGACGGGCGCGACGAGATCGCAGTGGGGACGAGCAATCGAAATGTTCGTGAGCTCGGTGACTTCAACGGCGACGGTTGGGACGACCTGCTCGGAGCGCCACCAGGGGCTCGGCGGCGCACTCTTGAGCCTGGCCTGGAACGCTCCCGCGCGCGACGCTCTCCAACGCGCTGGATCTGACCCTCGGCTTCTGACGCAAGCGGCGCGCTCGGCCCCGGCTCCTCACGCGCGCTCCAGCCGGAAGGCTCGCCATCACCCAAGAGTGGGCGTCGGCTCATTGTCGGACCGTGAGGCCATGATCACGGCTCTCCTATCCTCCACGCTGAGCGGACCGAGCGCCCTCCGAGACGCCGGAAGGGGCCGGTTCGCCCTGCTTTTCACGCCGCGGAGCTTCCAGGAGCTCGAGGTAGCTCTCCTCGCCGCTCAGGATCGCGTTGGCGCACGTGTGGTCGAGTAGTTCGCCCGCAGGGGAGTAGATCTGGCTGTCCACCGGGCGGAGGTAGCTCTGGTGGGCGCGCACGGCCAGCGCGCGAACGTGCGGGTCCCCGGCTTCCGCCGCGATGATCGGGAGGTTCCTGCCGAGCACCCAGGCGGTGACATAGTCGCGCCCGAGTACTTCCATGACTTCCGGTGTAGAGAGCGGACCCGCTCTCAGCATCTTGCCGCTCCCTCAACACGAGTCGTCGTCGAGGGCGCCCAGGAGCACCACGAGGTGCAGGGGCTTCTGGGTCTCGCGCGAGCGCAGAACGGCCTGCTCGAAGGGCAACCAATCCAGCGCCGCGAAGGTGTAGAAGGCGCGTCGAAGCGCCAGCCGGGCTTCCTCGTCGGGAACCTGGTGCAGCCAGTCGAAGATCGGCCGGTCGCCGCTCGAGAGTTCCATGCGCGGCACCCAGCCGATATCGGCGCGCGGGGTGGGCCGTCGAGTCGTTGCCCGGCGGGTGACGTCCGCGTTCGGGTCGCGCGTGGGCAGCTCGAGGTGGAACGCCCGCAGCGCACCGCTCTCGCGCTCGAGCACAAGTCGACCCTCGAACTGGGCCGGCTTGTAGATCACGTCGTCTTCGAGCTCGAACACGGCGTGGGCACGCAGGAGGATCTCGATGGCGTCCGCCGAGACCGCGCGCAGGCAGGCGTAGGTTCCGGGCGCCTCACCTTTTTCGGAGCTCTTCAGGGTGGCTCCCGCGTGGAACTGACGCAGCAAGGCGAGCACCGCGCTGCTCTCGACCCTCCACACCTCTCCCAGCGCCACGGGGCCGCTGGGAAGGAACGCCCGAAAGACCTCGCCGCTGTAGAACTCTCGCTCGCGGGCCAGAACGGGCGAGCGCAGAGCGGGCGTGCTCTCGAAGAGCCCGTACTTCGACCGGCCGTACGGCTCCCAGGCCGCGCGTAGCTCGAGCGCAGATCCCTCCGCGATTCGGAGGTCGTAGCGCGGCGGAGGCGTGTCCTGACGGACGACACTTGTCGCTGACGGCAAGCAGAGCGGCAAGCAAGCCAGTGCGAAGAAGAGCCTCATAGATCCATTCTTCCTTGCGGCCGGATGCCGTTCAGAACCGGACGCGCACGGTCTCTCCTTGGAAGCCGGCAGATCCGCGCAGGTTCCAGTCTGCTCCTATCCAGTCTGCTCCTGACCCAGCCACTATGCGGACCCATGGCCCGAGGCAGCGTACGCGCTCGAGGGTCCCGCGGGAAGGAGCTATCTCGGGTCCTGCGGCCACTTGGGGGGGGTCCGCTGTCGGGTGCACGCGGGAACACGCTCCGGACCGATCAGCGCACGAGTTGAAACACGCACTCGAGGTGCGGCGTGTGCGGGAAGAGATCGACGGGCTGGACCGCGGCGAGGCGATAGCCGGCCGCCAGCAGCGCACCGATGTCCTGCACGGCCGAGCGCGGATTGCAGGAGACGTAGACGATGCGCGCGGGCTCGAGCAGGCGCAGCGAATCGAGCACCCTGGCGTGCAGCCCGGCGCGCGGCGGATCGACCACGCACACGGCCGGGCGCGGGAGCGAGCGCAACGCGAGCTGCTCGGGCGCGAGCGTGAGCGCGAGGTCGCCGGCCACGAAGCGCACGCCAGCGAGGCCGTTCTGCTCGGCGTTGGCGCGCGCGGCCGGTCCCGAGCGCGGCGTTTCTCCGGAGAACGTCGTCGGCTTCGAGCTCTCGGACTCGTCCGTTGCCGACGCGCGCGCCAACGCCGAGCAGAACGGCCTCGCTGGCGTGCGCGTCGGCAACGGACG
>JABFRZ010000341.1 GCA_013140785.1 Planctomycetota bacterium
GCGCGGAGCCACCCAGCTCACGCTCGCGGCGCTCGAAGCGCTCGACCTGCCCGCGCTGGCGGCGCGCGCGGGCCCGGGATAGCCTCTCGCCATGGCCCGACACCTCTTCACCTCCGAATCCGTTTCGATGGGCCACCCCGACAAGGTGGCCGACCAGATCTCCGACTCCGTCCTGGACGCGTGTCT
This sequence comes from Planctomycetota bacterium, assembly GCA_013140785.1. Taxonomy (GTDB): domain Bacteria; phylum Planctomycetota; class UBA1135; order UBA1135; genus JABFRZ01. The sequence goes on from JABFRZ010000341.1 coordinate 187, forward strand.
CGCACAGGATCCCGAGTCGCGCGTGGCTTGCGAGGTGCTGGTGACGACCGGCCTGTGCGTGGTCGCGGGCGAGATCACGACCAAGGCCCACGTGGACTACGCGCAGGTTGCGCGCGAGACCATCCAGCGCATCGGCTACACCAACGACGACTGGGGCATCAACGGCAAGACCTGCGCCGTGATGGTCGCGCTCGACCGCCAGTCGCCCGACATCTCCCAGGGCGTCACGCGCAGCGACAAGGAAAAGGACGACCAGGGCGCCGGCGACCAGGGCCTGATGTTCGGCTTCGCGTGCGACGAGACGCCCGTGCTCATGCCCGCGCCGATCTACTACGCGCACCGCCTGGTGGAGAAGCAGGCCGAGCTGCGCGTGTCGAAGGCCATTCCCTGGCTGCGCCCCGACGCGAAGTCGCAGGTCACGATCGAGTACGAGGGCGACAAGGTGCTGCGCGTGCACACGGTCGTGCTCTCGACCCAGCACGATCCCGACGTGGACCAGGCCACGATCCGGCGCGAGGTGATCGAGAAGCTCATCAAACCGATCTTCCCGGCCGCCTGGCTCGACGCGCACACGATCTACCACGTCAACCCGACCGGGCGCTTCGTGACCGGCGGCCCGCACGGCGACTGCGGCCTGACCGGGCGCAAGATCATCGTGGACACCTACGGCGGCATGGGCCGTCACGGTGGCGGCGCCTTCAGCGGCAAGGATCCCTCCAAGGTCGATCGCTCGGCCGCCTACGCGGCGCGCTGGGTCGCGAAGAACATCGTCGCGGCCGGGCTCGCGCGGCGCTGCGAAGTCCAGGTCGCCTACGCCATCGGGGTAGCGAAGCCCCTCTCGGTGCGCGTGGACACCTTCGGTACCGGCACGGCCAGCGAGGACGCTTTGGTGGCGGCCGTGGGCCAGGTCTTCGACCTGCGGCCGGCGCGCATCAACCAGGCGCTCGACCTCAAGCGCGCGATCTACGCCCAGACCGCCTACCACGGCCACTTCGGGCGCCCGGGCTTCTCGTGGGAGGAGACCAACAAGAAGGACGCCCTCAAGGCGGCCGTGGCCGAGCACGCCAAGGGCCGCGCGCAGGCTGTGACCAGCCCGACGCGCTAGGGTAGGGAAGCAGCGAGGGAGAGACCGACCCCAAGGATTCGCGCCCATGAACGGAATGCAACGATCGTCGCCGGCCTCTTTTCCTCGCGCGGGCTTCACCCTGATCGAGCTCCTGGCCGTGATCCTGATCGTCAGCATCCTGGTCGCGACCCTGACGCCGGTCGTCGCCGACGCGATCCGCTCGGCCGAGGTCAATGGCTGCGCCGGCAACATGCGCCAGATCAACAACGGGCTCCTGATCTACCGCACGAAGTACGGCGGGCTGCCGCCCCACAGCGGCGTGCGCTTCTTCGCCGACCTGATCGCGCGCGGCGCGATCGAGAACACCAAGGCCAACGCCGAGAAGCTGACCTGTACGGGCATCGACAAGGCCTCCCTGGCGATCGGGACGCTGCCGTGGGAGGAGTGGTGGAAGGACCTGGATCTCGTCAACGGGAGCTACTCGGCCTACGCGGGCCGGGACATGAAGAACCACCCGATCCGCCAGCTGACGGCCTCGGGCAACGAGCCGCTCATCTCCGACGACAACGACCCCGGCATGAACCACCACACGACCACCAACGTGCTCTACGCCGATGGCACCGTGCAGACGTTCGAGCTCGAGGACCTGAAGTCGAAGGGGACCCTCACGGCCGACGAGACGGTGCTGAAGGTCGGTCCGGATTCGCCCGTCCCGGACCTGACCAAGCTGACGCTCGATTGAGCCGGCCGCATCCCGAGTCAGCAGGGTCTGGTAGGGTCCAGCCCGGAATGAGCCCGGGACCCCTCCTGCGGGCCATGCGCCCGCACCAGTGGTCGAAGAACCTCTTCGTGCTGGCCGCGCTGGTCTTCGCCGCCGGCGAGCGTAGCGAAGGGGATTCCGTGCTGCGCGCGCACGGCTGGACGACGCTCTTCGCCTTCCTCGCCTTCTGCCTTGCCTCCAGCGCGGTCTACCTCGTCAACGACGTGCTCGACGTCGAGAAGGACCGCGCCCATCCAGAGAAGTGCAAGCGTCCGATCCCCGCGGGCGAGCTCTCGCTCGGTGCGGCATGGATCGCCGCGTTCGTGTTCTTCGGCGGCGCGCTGGTGCTCGCCGCCGCGCTCGGCGGCGGACCCGCAAACGCAGGCGTGCTGCTCGGCTACGGGCTCTTGAACGTCGCCTACAGCACGTGGCTCAAGCGCGTCGTGCTGGTGGACGCCTTCTGCATCGCGGCCGGATTCCTGCTGCGGCTCGCGGCGGGCGGCATAGCGGCCGCGGCCGAGATCTCGCGCTGGGCCTTCCTGTGCACGCTGTTCCTGGCGCTGTTCCTGGCGCTGAACAAGCGCCGCGCCGAGCTCGCGCTGCTGGGCGAGGCGAGCGCCGCCACGCGCTCCAGCCTGCAGCAGTACAGCGTGCCGTTCCTCGACCAGATGGTGAGCGTGCTCGCCGCCTGCACCATCGTCGCCTACACCATGTACACCGTGGACGAGGACACGGCCGCGAAGTTCGGCCACGGCCGGACGCTCTTCTGGAGCGTGCCCTGCGTGGCCTTCGGCATCGGGCGCTACATGGTGCTGGTGCAGAACGGCCGCGGCGGCGAGAACCCCGCGCGCATCTTGCTCGGCGGCGACGGCTGGTTCCTGGCCAACACCCTGGCGTGGGCCGCGCTGGTCGGCTACGCGATCTTCGGCGCCGCGTGAGCGTGCGCGCAGGCGCGCTGAGTTCCTCGCCTCGAGCCGCGCGCCGAGACGACTCCGCTCCCGGCGCACCTTTCCGTTTCGAGCCTGTGCAAGTAGGCTGAAACGCTCCTTCAACGCTCCTCCTCGCGCCGTCCCCTTCGAAAGGTCCCTCCCCTTGGAGCTCGCCCAACGCATGCACCAACTCGGCACCGAGTCCGCCTTCGAGGTGCTGGCGCGGGCGAAGAAGCTGGAGGCAGAGGGGCGCTCGATCATCAACCTCGGCATCGGCGCGCCCGACTTCAAGACGCCCGCGCACATCGTCGAGGCCGGCTGCCAGGCGCTGCGCGACGGCTGGCATTCCTACACCGAGGCCAAGGGCCTGCGCGAGCTGCGCGAGGCCGTAGCCGAGGACGTCGAGCTGCGCCGCAGGGTTCGCATCGATCCCGACCAGGTCCTGATCGTGCCGGGCGGCAAGCCCACGCTGTTCTTCGCGATCCTGATGTTCGGCGAGCCGGGCGCCGAGATCCTGTACCCGAACCCGGGCTTCCCGATCTACGAGTCGATGATTCGTTGCTCGGGCGCGACGCCGGTGCCGATCGCGCTGGAAGAGAAGCGCGGCTTCGAGTTCGACCCGGACGAGGTGCTCGCCAAGCTCAATTCGAAAACGCGCCTGATCGTGGTCAACACCCCGGCCAATCCGACCGGCGGCTGCATCTCGAAGGGCGCGCTGGAGCGCTTGGCCGCCGGGCTCGAGCGCTTCCCCAAGGTCGCGATCCTCTCCGACGAGATCTACGCGCGTCTCGTCTACGCGCCGGCCCAGCACCACTCGTTGCTGGCCTACGAGTCGATCCGCGAGCGCGTGATCCTGCTCGACGGCTGGAGCAAGACCTTCGCCATGACCGGCTGGCGCCTGGGCTACGGCGTGTGGCCGAAGAGCCTGATCGAGCACGCCGAGCGCCTGCAGATCAATTCCAACTCGTGCGCCAGCGCGCCGGTGCAGCGCGCCGGCATCGCCGCCCTGCGCGGTCCGCAGGAGCCGGTCGAGCGCATGCGGCGCGCCTTCGACGAGCGCCGCCTGGCGATCGTGGACGGGCTCAACGAGCTGCCCGGCATCTCGTGCGTGACGCCGCAGGGCGCGTTCTACGCCTTCGCGAACATCACCGGCACCGGGTTCTCCTCGAAGGAGCTGCAGAACAAGCTCCTGCTCGACGCCGGCGTCGCGACCGTGGCGGGCACGGCCTTCGGTGCCTTCGGCGAGGGCTACCTGCGCTTCAGCTATGCGAACTCGCTCGAGAAGATCCGCGAGGCGCTGGCGCGCGTGCGCACCGTGCTCGAGAGCGAACGCGCGCTGTCCGCGGAGCCCAAGGGCGCGCTCCCGAAGACCGCAGTGCGTCGTACGCGCGCCAAGCGGTAGGCTCTCGGCGCGTGCAGCGCCCCAGCGACTTCCGCAGCGACACCGTCACGCGGCCCTCGCAGCCGATGCTCGCGGCCATGCTCGCGGCCGAGCTCGGCGACGACGTGCTCGATGGCGACCCGACCGTCGGGCGCCTCGAGCGTGCCTACGCCGAGTGGGTCGGGAAGCCCGGCGCGCTCTATCTCCCCAGCGGCACGATGGCGAACCAGATCGCGGTCGGCGCCTGGACGCGCCCGGGCGACGAGCTGATCGCCGAGCGCAGCGCCCACGTCGTGCAGTGGGAGGCCGGCGCCGCGGCCGCGCTGCACGGCGTGCAGACGCAGACGCTGGTCGCACCCGACGGCCGGCTCGATCCGGACGAGCTCGCCGCCGCGATACGCGACGACTCGATCCACACCCCGCGCACGGCGCTGGTGTGCGTCGAGCAGACGTTCATGGGCGACGGCAATGGCCCGGGCGGCCGTGTGGTGCCGCTCGCGCACCTCGAGCGCGTCGCCGCGGTGGCGCGCGCGCGGAAGATCCCCGTGCACATGGACGGCGCGCGCCTGCCGAACGCGGTGGCTGCATCGGGCGTCTCCGCCGCGCGCTTTGCGAGCTGCGCCGACTCGGTCATGACCTCGCTCTCGAAGGGCCTGGGCGCTCCGGTCGGGGCCGTACTCGCCGGCCCCGAGGATTTCCTCGCGCGCGCCAAGGTCCTGCGCAAGCGCTTCGGCGGCTGGATGCGCCAGGCCGGCGTGATCGCGGCCGGCGGCCTGTACGCGCTCGAGCGCAACCTCGCGCGCTTGAAGGACGACCACGCGCTCGCCCGCGCCGTGGCCGAGACCTGCGCGCGCCACTCGGGCCTCTGCGCCTGGCCGCGCGAGGTCGAATCGAACATCGTGATGGTGAGGGTCGAGCGCTCGGGCTGGACGCCCGAGCGCCTGACCGCGGCGCTCGGCGAGCACGGCGTGCTCACGATGCCGATGAGTGCCTCCAGCGTGCGCTTCGTCACGCACCTCGACGTCGGGGCGGCGGACGTCGAGCGGCTCGCGCGGGCGTTGGACGCGATCTGGGCCTGATTCCAGGCGCCCCAGGGCGAGCGTTCGAGGCGCGCAGCGGGGGAGTGGTCGCGCGACCGGCGCGCGAGGCATGCGCCCTGGAGCGGGGAGCTGACGCTCGACTTGCGCGCTTCCGCGGCGCTCATGGAGCTCGCGCCGGCCGCGGCGCCGCCGTTCGAGCTCGCCGTGCGCGTGCGCTCCGCCTCAGGCAAGGCGATCGCAGTCGAGGCGACCGCGACCACTCGGGGCAAGCCACCCGAGGATGGAGACCCGAGCCCGGACGGGGTCCGGTTCAGCATCCCGGCCGGTGTGCGCTACGAAGTGTGCCTCCGGGCCGAGGATCACGTCTCGATCTATCGCGCCGGCATCGCCCAGGCCGGCGGGACCGCCTGCGAGGACGTGGTTCTCCCGCTCCAGTGATCGTTCTGCGGCGCTCGCCGGGCCCGGGGCGGATTCCGTTTTGTCGAGCAGGGATCGGACCCTACCTTCTCGCGGATGGGGATCTTCAAGGCCTATGACATCCGCGGCGTCGTCCCGACCGAGCTCGACGCCGCGCTGGCAAAGAAGATCGGCAATGCCTTCGCGCGCTTGCTGAAAGCGAAGACCCTCGTGGTGGGTCAGGACATGCGCACGCACTCGCCCGCGCTCGCCGACGCGGTCAGCCAGGGCATGCGCGACGCGGGCGCGAACGTGATTCGCCTGGGGCTCGCGGAGACGCCGATGGCGTACTACGCGATCGGTTCCCTGCCCTGCGACGGTGGGCTCTGCGTCACCGCCAGCCACAACCCGGGCCAGTACAACGGCATGAAGCTGTGCCGCGAGGGCGCGAAGCCGGTCTCGAAGGACACCGGCATTGCCGAGCTCGAGCGCATGTGCGCCGCGCCCTATCCCGCGCCGGTCGCGAAGCCCGGCAAGGAGGAGAAGCGCGAGCTGCTCGCCGAATACGCCGCGCACGTGGCCAAGTTCGCCAAGCTCGGGCGCGAGGTCTCCGTGGCGATCGACGCGGCCAATGGCATGGGCGGCTACACGCTGCCGGCGGTGCTCGAGCGCGTGCCCAAGATCCGCGCGCACACGCTGTACCTCGAGCCCGACGGCACCTTCCCGAACCACGAGGCGAACCCGCTGATCGAGGCCAACCTCGTGGACCTGAAGCAGCTCGTGAAGGCCAAGAAGGCCGAGCTCGGCGTGGCCTTCGACGGCGACGCCGACCGCTGCTGCTTCGTGGACGAGCAGGGCGACACGGCCGGCGCGGACCTGATCACCGCCTTGCTCGCGCCGGTGTTCCTGAAGCGCTTCCCGAAGACCGCGGTGGTCTACGACCTGCGCTCCTCGTGGGCCGTCAAGGAGGAGATCCTCGAGGCCGGCGGCGTGCCCGTGCGCGACCGGGTTGGGCACTCCTTCATGAAGGCCACCATGCGCCAGAGGGGCGCCATGTTCGGGGGCGAGCTCTCGGGCCACTTCTACTTCGCCGAGAACTTCACGGCCGACTCCGGCATGATCGCCATGATGTCGGTCCTGTCGCTCTTGACCGCGCCGGAGAGCCGCGGCAAGAGCCTGAGCCAGCTGCTCCAGAAGGTGCGCCGCTACCACTCGACCGGTGAGATCAACTTCCACGTCGAGGACAAGCCGGCCATGATCGCGGCGCTGAAGCAGCGCTACGCGAGCGGGCGCCAGGACGAGCTCGACGGCATCACGGTCGAGTTCGGCGAGCTGGGCAAGGAGGCGTGGTGGTGGTTCAACGTGCGGCCGTCGAACACCGAGCCGCTCTTGCGCATGATCGTCGAGGCCTCGAGCGCGCGTCTCCGCGACCAGAAGAAGGCCGAGCTGATCGCGCTGCTGGGAACACCCGAATGAAGCGCACTCTGGTTCTTTCCCCGTCGATCCTCGCCGCGTGCGTGGTGCTCGCCGCGGGTTGCCGCAATCCCGCGGCGAGCACCACGCACGCGGCGAGGATCGACGGGGAAAGAACCAGAGTGCGCTTCATTCGGGTGTTCCCAGC